>NZ_SGSW01000040.1:0-33923 GCF_004209125.1 Acinetobacter sp. WCHAc060033
GAGTTAAACACCTACCACATCTGACACTTAAAGAAAAAAATAAAGGTTTAAACAATAATTTTTTATACATGGTGACATCTCCTGTCATTTTTATGTCCTATCTTCACTTTATTCGATTGATTAGTCATTTTGATCAAAAGTTTAAATTTAAAAGGAACTTTGAAAGGACACTAGCATGGTGATACGCCCTGATCCATTTACCAATAAGCATAAGAAGAATGCTTTATCGCGTATTTTTAAAGCATTAATACTTGGGAAAATAAAATGGGTTGAACTAAGGAAATTCTATTTAGCAATGCTGCACTTCGAACGTTATTTAGAAAGACTTAATTCTATTTAAATTGAAATTACATTAATTTTTTTGTGATTTAATGTAATTTTTTGTTTATCTGATGTGTTATATTTCAAACATATCTAAGCTTTAAAAGTTTGGTATATGTTTTAAATAATTAGAGAAAATTTATGCAGCGTGATGATTCTACTCATGAGCGTTTAGCCGACAGATTAGCCAATATTTTAACAAAGTTAAATATGGGGTATCAGTTAAGTATAAAAGAACTTGCATCAGAGTTTGGGGTAAGTACACGTACTATTTCGAGAGATTTTGATCGCCTCAATACATATTTGCCGTTGCTGCAGGATGATGAAAATAAAAGATATTACTTAGAGTCAAATTATTTAGGGAAAATTGCCCCGAAAGATATCCGTAACTTTGCACAGCTTTCAGGCATTGGTCATTTGTATCCATCATTGGATATGTCATTTCTGCGTGAACTTTTAGATAGTCGAGCACAACAGATTTATTGCGCTAAAGGTTATTCTTTTGAAGATGCAAGTCAGTTTAAAGAGTTATTTAAGATTGTTGGAAAAGCGATTCAAGAACATAGCCAAATTGGCTTTGTATATAAAGGGGAACCTAGACTGGTTCAACCTTATCGTTTAATTCATCATCACGGCAGTTGGTATTTGGCTGCAGTGCAAAAAGACCAATTGCGTACTTATCGTATTTCACATATTCAACTTATGCACCCTACGCATGAATATCCTCAATTTATTCCAGATCAAAATATTGTAAAACTTGTGGAAGATGATGACAGCATCTGGTTTGGACAGGATAAACAAGAAATTATTTTATCTATTGATAGTCAAGTTGCTTTTTATTTTAAACAGAGATCAATACTACCTGGACAGCAAATTGTAAGAGAGTTGGTGGATGGTAGTTTACTCGTATCTTCAACGATTAATCATGATATGCAGTTATTGCCTTTGATTCGATTCTGGATTCCGCATGTGGCGATTATTAGTCCAGCGCATTTACAAAATGAGTTAGAAGTGGGATTGAAAGAATATTTAGAACGGTAAGGAATAAAATAATTATGTGGAAGCCTAAACCAATGAACGTGCAATGCCCTCAATGTAAAAAAACAGGAATTTTTGCACCTAAAAGTGATGTGATTTTAAGTTTTCCACGATGTAAAAAATGTGGAACCATCATGCAAGTCGTGGGAGAAGTCACATTATTAAATTGGGTAAAACACCCTAGAAGTTGGTTTAAATAAGTAGCGTATTAGGAGATAAAATGTCAGCTTCATATTTATTAAAAGAAAGCCAAGATTTAAGGAAATATAGTCAAGATTTTCTCAATCAATCTTTGCGAAGTGAAAAGCCTGTGATTGTGACTTGGGGATTGATGAATGCAGGTAAAAGTTCATTATTAAATATGTTGACTCAACATATTGATCAAGAATTTTTTAAAACCAATGATTTTCGTGAAACCACAGAAGTCAGTGCTTATGAAGCAGATCAATACATTTACTTAGATACACCAGGATTAGATGCAAATAAAGCAGATAATTTAGAGGCACTAAAAGGTATTAAAAAGGCAGATGTTGTGCTTTTTGTACACCAGCTTCAAGGTGAATTGGAAGCAAATGAGGTTGAATTTTTAAAAGATGTTCGTACATCTTTTGGTCAATATGCAGAGAAAAATATTATTCTGATTTTGAGTAAAGTGGATAAGGAAGATCGATCGAAGGTTGATCAAATTAAAAAAAGAGTATTAGAGCAATGTGAGCAATATTTAGGTTTTCAACCACAATGCTTTCAAATTTCAAATACACTTTATCAACAAGGAATACAAAAGCATAAAGATGGTTTAGTTCGTCATAGTCATATTGAAGATTTAAAGCAATGCATTCATAGTATCATCTCGAATACGCAAGTCGTTCGTCAAGAGCGATTAAATCAAGAGAAAGCACTACTGTTAAAAAAATTGACTGAACAAAAAAAGAAGATTGAAGCGGAACATCAGGCACAACGATCATTATTAATGGATGGTTTTGTCTCATTTCAAAGAAGTTTAAAAAGTTTAAAACAATTTGTTGAGACAAAAGCTCAACAGTACAAAAATATTTAGGAGAATAATCATGCCATTACCTTGGTTAATTGGAGCGGCAGTGGTTGCTGCTGGGGCTGCGGTAGTTGCGGCATTATCAGAAGATGATAAGCCGTCAAACAACAATAATGATGATGAAGATCGCCGCCGCCGAGCCGCTGAACGTGAACGTCAAGAACGTGAGCGTAATGAAAGAAAAATATCGATTAAACAAGAGTTCGATCAGGAGGTCCAACGGACATATCAAGAGATCATTGCCTCGTTACCCAATTTGGTGACAGTGCATGGAACGAAGATCAATAATCTAACCTTGTCGAGTAATGGTTCTAATTTTTCACAACTGGAATCGAGTTCGGTAAAAAATGCAAAATATCAGTTTATTAAAGATATTTCTTTGTTTGAGCAAATTTATGGAATGAATGTTAAACCTACTGAACAAATGAAAAGCACGCTGAAACAAATGGATTTACTTCAAGATGAATTGAACCAATTAACATCAGTAATTAAAGCATTATCTTAAATTTTTATGTGCAATTCCTTAATAAAAGGAATTGCACATTTTTTAACCTAAATAAGTTTGGATTATTTTATGGACTCAGCGGTTTTGTCAATTTCTCGCCCAGAACTTTTAAACATTTTTAAAGAGTTGCAACAAAAATTTAATTTTTCCCAAGAACAAGATCAAGTTTTTAAAAGCCACTGTCATCAATTTCAGCAAAATATGGCAGGTTATTTAAAAGCATCTGAGCATGATATTTCTGAAAATAATCCATTATTTCAACAAATTGGAAAATTTAGGGGTATTCTTGAAGAAACTAATCAAAATTGGCAAAAGAAAATAACTACCCAAGATACAGGTGTACATTTTCGAGCAGGATTTAATGATTCTTTATTGGTGTTTGTGTATGGCAAAGTAAAGTCGGGTAAAAGCTCTTTGGGCAATTATATGGCTTGGGGCCATACTGATCCAACAGATCAACAAAAAAGTGAAATTCAAAAAGAGTTACAGCCTATTTATTTTTCAGGTCAAAAAACAGAAGTAAAAGGTGGTGATGCTGCCAAAGAAGCTGAAATAAAAAAAGAATTTCGGGTAGGAGCAACTGAAGCAACCAGCTCGATTCAGGGCTTTAGTCTTGATGGATTAACGTGGATTGACTCACCTGGGTTGCATTCTATTAATCAAGAAAATGGTGATTTGGCAAAAGATTATGTGGAACATGCTGATTTAATTTTATACACAATGAAATCGGATTCACCTGGGCGAGAAAGTGATTTAAATGAAATTCTAAACCTTTATCGTGCAGATAAGAAGATTATCTTACTTTTAACTGGAAGTGATGATGTTGCACATGATTGGGATGATGAAAAAGATGAAATGATTTCTACTACCGTTATGAAAGACCGACAACGTCGTTTAGATCAACAAAAATATGTTCGTTCAGCATTGGAAAAAATTTCAGAGTTGGCAGGAAAAACGAATAATATTGAAATTTTATCTTTCTCTGCACGTTATGCACAAGAGAACGAAGGTCAGGTTGATAATTTTGCTGATAGCGGCATGGGACAGTTGTTTGCAGCGCTCGGGAAAATTGCGAGAGAAGATGGTGTGAAATTGAAACATCGAACACCAATGTTGAATTTTAAAAACTTTCTGACTGATTTTATGAGTGATTTGGAAAACTATGCGCAACTTATTGTGGATTTTCAGCAGCCAATTGAAAGAATACAAAAAAGTATTCCAATTCAAATTAACGAACAAAAACGTTTGATTCAACAACAGTTGAGCCAAAAGGTGGATGCTGAATTTGAAAGTTTGACTCCATATCGTGATGATCCGATACAAATGAAGCAGGCGATTAAGAAAATAGCAGATACTTTGGCACAGCAGCAAAATGAAGCCATGATTACGGCGCAACAAACGATTTTACAACAAGTGATGAGTGATTTCGGAAGTCAGTTAACGAATGTTATACAGCATAATGCTTTATTGGATTTACCGGAATTTAAAATTGAGCAACGTACGGAACAGGTTGCAGATAGTGTAACTTCTGGGACACGTAGACGTAATGGTGGTCTTGGAGCTTTAGGTGGTGGAATAATTGGTGGGGCGATTGGAATATTAGGAGGACCTGCGGGTGTTGCGACAGGCGCAAGTATTGGTTCTACTCTCGGAGGCTGGTTGGGGGGGAAGACAGGTGATGATGCCAGTGTAAATTATCGTGAGATTACTTTAAATGTTGGAGATAATTTAATACACATTCAAAAGCAGTTTTCTGAACGATTACAAAATTCAATTCAAGTACAAATGACTGAATTTCAGAAAACCTTACTGGAAATGGCATTAAATAGTGCTGAGCATTTAGTAACGCAATTAAAAAATGAAATAAATAGTTTTCAAAAGCAATTAAATAGCATGATTTTAGAAACCGAAACTAAATTGAATGGATAATGAACACCAAAATGAATATTCAAATTAAGCAATTGTTTGCAACATATGAACAGAGCAAAGTGTTGGTGGCTGAGCATACTTATATGCAACAAGGTTTTGCTACAGTTCAAAATATGTTTGAGGATAAGAGAAATAAACCCGATGCCAATATAATGATGTATGGGGTTTATAATGCAGGAAAAAGCACGTTGATTAATGCCTTAGTTGGGAAAGAAGTCGCAGCCACGGGCGATATTCCATTAACCGACAAAGTCACGGAATATCCATGTCGAAATTATATGATTTTGGATACCCCAGGAATTGATGCGCCGAAAGAACATGAAAATGTGACGAAAGAGCAACTAGAAAAGGCCGATGCGGTAATTTTTGTGGTGAATCCTTTAGGTGTAGTGGAAGAAGCCAAAACCTTAGCGACTTTAATGGATCTCTTCGAAAATAGAAAAAAGGTTTTTCTGGTATTTAATGAAAAAAATCAGCTTAACGAAACAGATTTTATTCAACTTAAAAACCAAACACGTGCAAGACTACAAGAATTAGCCGATGAACGCCATTTAAAAAATATTTTAAAAGATATTCCAATTATTAAAATCAATGCTCAAATGGCATTGATGGGAAAATTAAAAGATAAAGAAAAATTGGTAGAGATAAGTGGGTATTTTGAATTTGAGAAACAATTAGATAAATTCATTGAAGGAATTTCTCAAGAAGATATTTATACTCGACTAGAAAATAATTTAAATTTATTTTTAACAGAAAACATCAAGCGAATTGAAGCGCAATCTAAAGATGAGATTGTGAAGCAATATGATAAGCTTGTTGCTAGTTTATTTAAAGATAAATTAGATACTCGACAAGTTTTGATAAAACGTATTGATGGAAATAAAAAAGAGTTATATGAAAATATAAAATCATGGATTTATAATGAAGTAGAAAATATAGAAAATAATATTGAAAACTGGATACTAGATAAATCTAAATTAATTGAAACTGAATTAAATGATTGCTTAACCTCATCTAGCATAAAGATTCAGGATGAGATTGAGCAGTTACAAGCAAATATACCTGCGTTTTGTCTAGATGGATTGCCTAATGATCTTAAGAAGGTGCAAATTGATCCATTTAGTCAAGAAACTTATGTACATACTGCCTCTGAAAATGATCAAGGGATTAACATTAGTAAAGAACAATTAGGGCAATTTGCAGCATCGATGAGTAAAAATATTAAGACAGAGCATGTCGTTGCTGGACTTAATTTGGTGAAGCAGTATTTACCTAATTTGATGAAAGGTATAGGGCAAAAAACTATCGAAAAATGGGCTGGGCAAATAGTTGGCAAGGCGGTACCTATTGCAGGGGCGGCACTGACGCTAGGGTTAGCTTTGCATGATATATTCAGTGATGACCCCGAGACAGAACAACTTAAACGTCATCAGGAAATTGAACAAAAGGCAAGAGAACGTAGAGATGAGCAAATTGAAGATTCGGCACTACAAATTTCGGATCAGTTTGCGACTAGTTTAGCCATCGCAATCTATTCAGTTATCGATGATTTTTTTACTCAAATCATTAATGACGTTAAGCAAATCAGTTTAGAGTTCGGAGCGCAAGATCAAGCGAATCGTAAAATTTTAGACCAGCTATTAAATCTTCAACAAGAGTTATCTTGATCAAATGACTAAACAGCAAGAGATAAAGTTTCCTTGTACAGCTTGCGGCAAGTGTTGCCGCAAGGTTAATCTAAGTCTCCAGACGCAATTTTTAGATCGAGGGGATTCAGTATGTCGTTATTTGAATGAGCAAACTAATTTATGTAACATCTATGAAAATAGACCCATTGTTTGTCGCATTGAAGATTACTATAGAACCTATCTATCAGATCAAATTGAATGGATTGATTTTATTGAGATTAATGAGAGTATTTGTAATAAACTATAAGTTTAATATTTATTTTTAAATTGATATCTTAACATTTATGGCGAATATTATTCTCAAATTCCTAAAACAGTTTGATATGGTTTAAACCCTTCCAAAACAGCTTCGGTAACCAATTGAATAAAAGCTTCAGTTCTTCCATAAGCCATCCATTGATCTAAAGCTTCGTAGTAGGCTAAGCGATTTTCAACAGTGATAACACATGGTGGATAACCCGCTTTAAGTAATTCGAGATTCATCAATAGACGTGATGTTCGTCCATTACCATCAATGAATGGATGGATACCTACAAAATCCGCATGTACTTTAGCAGCACGTTCGATTGGATGAAGCTTGTATGCTTCTGTATTGTACCAATCGATTAACTGGGCCATCTTGTCATTTAGCAGTGTATAGTCTGGTGGCGTAGTTGTAGCACCTGAAATTAAAACATTTTGTTGACGATAGCGACCTGCATTTTCATCATCAATATTTTTTAAAATGAGTTGGTGGATGTTTCGAATCTGCCATTCAGAGAATGGTTCTTCTTTACGAATAATATCTTCAACATAGTAAATGGCATTTCTATGGTTGATTGCCTCGAAATGTTCTCGTAATGCTTTGCCACCAACAGTAATACCTTCTAGAACAACTTTTGTTTCAAGTAAGGTAAGTGTATTGCCTTCGATCGCATTCGAGTGATATGTCCAACGGACAATAAGGTCTTCTTGTAGATTTTTTACAATTGTATGGGAAAGAGGACGATGCTGATCTAATTTTGTCTTCAAATCGTCAATAGTTTCAAACATGACCTTATCCCTGAGTGTATTGGAATGAATGATACATGAAAAAGAAATAGCAAAAAATGTAATAATATATTGTAACATTTTATTTCAGTGAAATATGTTAAAATGCGTGCATGAGTTCTAATCCTAAATATGTATTTGAACAAAATTAGTTTTCGTATTCAATGCACTAAATCTAACTTGGGTACAAAATGGGTAAAGAATTTTTTAAATAGTAGAAAAATTTATTTAAATTAGAAGTTTAGGTTTTGAGTTAAATTGACGCCATCTCTGTAAGTTCTGAAATTTTACCTATTACTATACTAAGATGAGTCTCAAAAGGACTGGATTAACTCGAATGAATGGCTGTTCAGAATAAGGCTTAATCTTTTGATTAAGCCTTTGATTGTATGTGGGAAAATTATAATTATTTAAGTGTTTGATGCTCTTTGCATTAACAATAGAGTTTGAATTTTTTGCCCTAATAAATGCACCATTAAACCCAGCATAACAATACAAGAACCCAACCACTGCAAAGTATTTAATTGCTCATCTAAAAATAAATAGGCAAAAATCATACTTATAACAGGTACCCAGAGTGACAGTGGGCTAATTTTAGCAGCAGGGTAACGTGTCAGTAGGTAGATCCATAAGCCATATCCGACAATGGTGGCAAAGTAAGCGAGAAATGCTGCAGCACCAAATCCTTTCCATGTCAGCGCATGCCAATCAGCTATGACGCCTTGCCAGCCAATATTTTGTACAGCTAAAAGTAAAAACCATAAAGGGGTAAGAATATTGCCCCATACGACCAGACCAATTGGGTTAACAGGCCCCATTTTTTTGACTACGATATTGCCACAGGCCCATGAAATTGCAGAGCATAAAACGAATGCCAATCCCATTAATGGGACATGACTATGTTGTTGACCGAATGCAATCAGCATTAAGCCCATAAAGGCAATTGCTATGGCCAACCACTGGTTCCAGAAGGCTTGTTCACGTAATAAAAAGGCTGCAATCATGACAGTAAAAAATGCTTGGGATTGCACCACCAAAGCGACTAAGCCTGTAGGCATTCCAGTCGCAATTGCACTGAACATAAATGCAAATTGAGAAAAGTTACTAATAAATCCATAAAGTAATAACCATTTCCATCCTACGCTTGGAATACGGATGAAAAAGAGGGCAGGCAATGAAACCAATAGATAGCGTAAACATCCGAGTAACATAGGATGTATCTCACTGACCCCAACTTTCATAAAATAAAAGTTAATACCCCAAATGAACACCACTGCAAAGGCAGCAAGTTTATCTTTAAATAGCATAGGTAATTTCCTAAAGACGAGGATGACCTGTACTTGGTACAGGTCATTGTGTTTGAGGATTAAATTTTGGTTTGTTTAGTAGGAATGAGTGTATTAAGTTGAGAGCTTTGATGACGTAATTTAATCAGCTCTACATAATCTCGAATAATAAAAATACAGAATAGAATGCCGGCACTTGCGATACCAAACCAGAATGCTTTTTGAAGACTTGGAAGGAAGGCCATTGCAGCAAAGATTGAAAGCATTCCGATGATTGCAAAATAACTCAGGTAAGGGAAACACCACATACGAACTTTTAAGCGTTCTGGTGCAACACGTTGTAAGTGGCGACGCAAACGAATTTGAGAGAAAGCAATCACGATATAGACGAATAAGGCTACTGTTCCATAAGATTCGACCAAGAAAGGGAATACAGCATCTGGTGAAAAGTATGAAGCTAAAATTGATAGATAACCAAACAACGTGCTGAATAGAATTGCACGAATTGGAACGCCATTTTTTGAAAGTTTGGTTAAGCTACGAGGTGCATCACCATTTTGGGTTAAAGCAAATAACATACGACTTGCAGCATAAACACCAGAATTTAAGCAACTAAGCACCGCTACAAGAATGACGACATTTATAATGTCTGCAACAAACGGAATATTAAGAACTTTTAGCGCACTTACATAAGGTGTTGCAATTTCTGGACTGTTCCAAGGGACGATACATACCACTAATAAAATCGAGCAAACATAGAAAATCAGGACACGTGAAATTACAGATTGAGTTGCTTTGGCAACAGATTTTTCGGGGTCTTTGGTTTCTGCAGCAGCAATCGTAACGATCTCAGCACCAAAGTAAAATCCAGTTGCGGCAACAGCACCCGATAAGACTGGTCCCCAACCATTTGGCATAAAACCACCATGATTTAACAATTCACCAAATCCAGCAGCTTGATGGTTTGGCCAAAGTCCGAACATATATAAAGTGCAAAGGAAAATGAAAAGACCAATCGCAGCAACTTTAATAGATGAGAACCAAAACTCGAATTCACCAAAGGATTTGACTGAGAATAAGTTCGTTGCTGTTAATAGGGCGAGTAAAACCAGACTGACGATCCATTGTGGTGTATCAGGTAACCAATAAGCAAAGAGTTTTGCACCGACAATCGCTTCTAATGCAATCACGATGACCCAGAAATACCAATACATCCATCCCGTCATGAAGCCTGCGAGTCGAGATAAATAAGGCGAATCTTGGAAAGCATGGCGTGCATATGCATAGAAGGAGCCTGATACAGGAGAGGCTGTTGCTAATTCACCCAGCATCCGCATGACTAAAATAATCAATACTCCCGTAATCAGGAAGGACAAAATTGCGGCTGGACCTGCGGATTGGATGACCACAGAACTACCTACAAACAGCCCCATTCCAATCACACCACCGAGTGCCATCATTTGAACATGGCGTGGTTTTAATGCACTTTTTAAATTTTGACTTGAATCTGTATCATACATGGTGGATTCCCTCTTATATTTTTATAACCGAATCATTAAAGATGGTTGAATGTGTGCTTAAAGCACTTCATCTCTTAAGTGGTACCAGCGATATAAAAATGCTTGCCCGAGCCGACGAAAAGGCCGAAACAGATGTGAAGGCAAAGGTGATTGATAAATCGGTAGGTCAAACTGAGGGCGTTGTATTCCCATTACACGTTCTGCTAGGCGGCGTCCTGCCATTGCAGAGAAAGACACTCCATTTCCACCATAACCAATAGCGTAATAAATGCTTTCGTCAGGATTAGGTTGTACGACACGAGGCATCATGTCATGACTTACATCGACCCAACCCCACCAAGAATAAGCAATAGGTATGCCACGTAGACTTGGGAATTTTCGGTAAAGTCCCTCTTTTAAGCGTTCAAGATGTACGGGATTATCTGCATCAGCGCCAGTTAAAGAACTTCGACTGCCGCATTGCATCGATCCGTCAGGGAGTAAACGATAATAATGACGCAATGTTCGAGTATCTGTAATAAAGGTGGTGCTGTGTAAGCCTGCCTCAGCTCGTTCCGCTGCAGTTAAAGGACGCGTCACAATAGAGTTGGATAAAATCGGCATGATTTTTCCAGAAAGATGTGGGTGTAAACCATTAGGCGTATAGCCACCAGTTGCAACAGCCACACGTTTCGCTTTGACAATGCCATTTGGGGTACGTAAATAATGGATGTCATTGCGTGTTTCCCAACCAAGCACTGGACTTGACGTGTGTACTTTGGCCCCAGCAGCACGGGCACGCTTTAAATATCCAAAAGCTAGTTTTAAGGGGTGTACGCCAACACCATCAGGTTCCAGCAAAGCACCTGCAGCTTCCTGATCCGCAACATATTCCTCATGTAGTTGTTCACGGCTCAACATACGAGTTTGATAGCCAAACACCTCTTTCATGACTTGGCCTTCATTTTCAAGGAAAGCCATTTTTTTTGCGCGATGAGCAATATAAAGATGTCCACCATCTTGAGCATCACATTCAATGCCGCTCACAAGGTCTTTAAAGTAATCAAAACCTTCCCGAATTTCAGCATCGAGACGTTTGGCGGTGTCTAATCCCCATTTTTCAATCCATTGGGATCGGTATAAACGACCCGAGGCATTTTGACCTTGTCCACCGTTACGGCTGGTACAGCCCCACGCGGTACGGTTTGCTTCAAGGACAAGTGGAGCGGCACCAAATTGTTCAGCCAGCGTAAGTGCTGTAGATAACCCAGTGAAGCCTCCACCGATAATCACGATGTCCGCTTCGGTGTCACCCATTAATGGACCATCATCTTCAGGTGGTGTACCTGCTGTGCCGACCCAATAAGTTGGCGCATAATTTTCATTTCCCTGTAGGACAGGAGAGGTTAATGGGTCAAACTGTGCGTCGTAACTTTTAAAACTATGTGGCGGTATAGATTTATGCAGTTCTAAGTGTTCGCGAAATGAACTTGCATGTTGAACAGATTGATTCATTGAATGACTCCTTACGCGATTGCTTGAACAGGTCTATTTTTACGGAATGCATTTTTGACGAGAATTTTTCCATCTTTAAATGTAAAGACATCAACCATATTGGCTTCAATCCAGCCACCATCAGCAGTTGTCGCAGTAAAGGTTGTTTCTGAAATACCAAATTCAGCGTTATCACTGATCCAGTGTTTACCGTTTCGCCACTGAGCATCTGGAAAACTTTTGAAGGTATTGCTAAATGCTTGACGAACAGCATCTAAGCCTTCAATTCGGGTTCCATGAACATCCTCACCAGCTACAGTTTCAAAACGACATTCTGGATGCATGCATGCCATGAGTTGTTCGACATCATGTTGATTCCATGCTGCAGAAAAATCTGTAAGTAGTTGGATTAATTGTGATTTTTGCATTTCTTCGCTCCAAAATAAGGGTTCTATATGCTGATGAAATGAATGTACGGAAATAGGAGGATATGGCGTAGTACCAGATTTGAAGTTTTGATGGAGCCAGTATTATTTGTTGTTAACTAACTGATTTAATATATTATTTATTTTATATAAGGCTGGAATGACTTTTGCTTTACATTAAATGAGTCCAGTTTTGGCATAAATATGGACTAAAAGCATGATCTACGCACCAGTTTGAATAGCAAGGCATCAAAATGGATCTCAAAAATGCACAGATATAAGGATTGATTAGTGAGTACAGCGATTTCATCTACTGTTTGGCAAGCATTGTTTTCTAAAACTGCGCAAAGTGGTTTGAATTTACAGGGTAGAATTTGTCGTATGATGTTTTCTGCTTTAGTGCAGGGGTATTTAAAGCCAGGTATGGCTGTCCCTTCTAGCCGAGATTTAGCTGATCAACTAGGTGTTGGTAGAAATACGGTCACAATTGCATATCAACAATTGGTCGCTGAGCGAATTTTGGAATCCAAACAGCGGAGTGGACATTTTGTCTGTTTAAATTTCCAGATTGATAGTAGTGAGAGTAAAACCATTCGGACTACGTCAAAAGCGACGACTTGGGGGACTCGCTTTTGTATAAGACCTTCAGCACAAAGGCATTTGACGAAACCAAGTGATTGGATGAATTATTCCTATCCCTTTATTTACGGTCAGCCAGATGCGGAAAGCTTTCCTGCTACAGCTTGGCGGGAATGTGCATTACGTGCCTTATCTGCAAAAGACGCCTCGATATGGTCACGAGATATGACTCAACAGGGGGACGATGCCTATCTCATCAATGCAATCTGTCAGCATATTCTGCCTACAAGAGGCATCATGGCTCAAGAGAATGAAATTTTACTGACCGTGGGAAGCCAGCATGGCTTATATATGTTGGCAACGTTATTAATGCGGCAGAATCATGTGGTCGGTGTTGAGGAACCTGGTTATCCAGATGCGCGTAATATATTTATGTTACAGACTCAGAATATTGTTCCTTTAGCCGTAGATCATGAGGGGGTAACTTTAACTCGAGTAAATGAGTGTGATTACTTATTTGTTACTCCAAGGCGGCAATGCCCTACAGGTGTAACGTTGTCACCACAGCGCCGACAAAATTTATTGCAGTTAGCAGAACAAAACGACAGCATTATTATTGAAGATGAATATGACGCCCAAGTGTTGGTGCAGAATACGACGATTCCAGCGTTAAAAAGTTTAGACCGACATGGACGAGTCATTTATCTTGGAAGTCTATCTAAGCCATTGGCACCTGGGTTACGACTAGGATATATCGTTGCTGCACCTGAATTAATACAAGAATTGCGACATTTACGCCGCCTGATGTTGCGACATCCAAATGTGTTTA
Source organism: Acinetobacter sp. WCHAc060033 (assembly GCF_004209125.1). NCBI lineage: Bacteria > Pseudomonadati > Pseudomonadota > Gammaproteobacteria > Moraxellales > Moraxellaceae > Acinetobacter > Acinetobacter sp. WCHAc060033. Next base: position 13,674 of record NZ_SGSW01000040.1, read on the forward strand.
ATCAACGTGTCTTTGCTTTGTTTATTGATCAAGGCTATTACCATAGTATGTTACGCCGTCAGTACCAATTACACCGACAACGCGGTGAAATACTCAATAAAGCTTTAAAACAATATCTTCCGACTTGGAAACCTTATGCTATGAATGGTGGTTCCGCATGTTGGGTTGATACTGCAGCAGAAATTGATACTACTGTTCTTACTCACTATGCTGCAAATTCGGGTGTATTGATTGAATCTGGGCATTCTTTCTTTTTAGATTTCGATAAGCAGAAGCATTTTCTACGTTTAGGTCTGGGTTCAATCAGCGCTGATCTAATTAATAAAGGTGTTTTTAACTTGGCGAGGGCGGTTGAAGAGTATTATTTATACAACTAAATACATACGTACTAATTAGTAAGGAGGGAGGGTGGTGGTAGTCTAGTCTTTAGAATTGGCAAATCACAAAAAATTCATGATCGTATTGTTATGCTTTTAGTCATATTAAAGTTAAATCAAGTTATGTAAATGAGTTTATAAGGCTTATTGAAGTTTCATGGTGATTAAAAATGAGAATGGCATGAATCAATTTTCTGAAGAAGACTTATCCAGAATTATCGAAATGGCTTGGGAAGATCGAACCCCATTTGAAGCCATTCAACGTGAATTCGGTTTGAATGAAGCGGCGGTAATCCGCTTGATGCGGCAAAATATGAAATCCAGTAGTTTTAAAATGTGGCGTGAACGCGTGACCGGTCGAAAAACCAAGCATCTGCAGCTGCGTTCACCCGATGTAATACGGGCCTATTGTTCACGGCAATACAAGCGTTTCTAAACGTTTTATTTTGACCGCTGTCTGGACTCACTTTTACATCGTTCAGAACAGTATCGTACTTCCTCCCAGCAGCGGTGCCATTTCTTGCGCCAAGTAAAAGGGCGCAAACAGTGTATACACATTTTTTCAGGGAGATGCTGTTTTTTCATCGTTTATAACTCATTGATCTGGCTAAGAAGTTGCTGGGCATGGCTGATAATCTGATGCCGATCTTTAAGTTTATCTAGTTGTCGATAGATCATGCCCATACGTGGATGAGTACGAAATTTCGCCTCATTCCGGATCATGAAATACCAGTACAGGCTATTGAACGGACAGCTATCTAGCTCGGTGCGAGTTTTGACATTGTAGCTACAGTGCTTACAGTAATCGGACATCTTATGGATGTAATTGCCCGAGGACGCATAGGGTTTGCTGGCCATCAAGCCGCTGTCGGCATGCATCACCATACCCAGCGTGTTCGGTAGTTCTACCCATTCATAGGCATCGGCATAGACTGCCAGATACCACTCGCTGATCTGCTGCGGGTCTACACCAGTTAATAAGGCAAAATTTCCAGTCACCATCAAACGCTGGATATGATGCGCATAGGCATGCTGAAAAGTATTACGGAAACACTCAGCCATACAGTTCATCCGAGTGCGGCCAGTCCAGTAAAATTGTGGCAATGGTGCTGAGTGTTGCAGTGCATTGCGGCTGGCATATTCTGGCATGTATAGCCAGTAAATTCCGCGAACATATTCGCGCCAGCCGAGAATCTGTCGGATAAAACCTTCCACTGCATTCAGTGGTGCATGACCGGCATGGTATGCAGCTTCTGCCGCATCACAGACTTCTTTAGGTAGTAGCAGTCCACAGTTCAGATAAGGTGAGAGCAGGCTGTGAAACAGAATGTCTGAGTCTTGAACCATGGCATCTTGATAATCGCCAAAATGTGGCAAACTGTGGGTAATGAAATGCTCCAGTGCAAGCAGAGCATTGCTGCGCGTGGTAGCCCAGCGGAAGTTGTCAAGGCTGCCAGGGTGATGGGAAAACTCGCGTTCAACTAGTGCCAGCACATCTAGATCAATCTGATCGTGTTCAAAGTGAAGTGGTGTAGGTAAAGGGGGATTGCCAGCCCAGGCCTTACGATTGGCGCTGTCATAGTTCCACTGTTCTCCAAACGGCAGCTGTCCTTGCATCAAGTAACCGGTCTGCTTGCGCATTTCCCGATAAAAATATTCCATACGCAGTGTCTGGTAGCGGCTGGCCCAGTGCCGGAACTGCTCCGGATTACAGAAAAAACGTTCATCATTCAGGCATTGTACTGGCAACTGCAGCTGCTGGCTCCAATACTGTTCAATCTGCTGCTGTAAACGATATTCCCCGCAGTGCGTAATGACCAGTTCTGTGACTGGTAAGAGTTGCTGCTGTGACTCTACGAAATCTAGCAGGCTACGGATCGGACTATCAGATTTAAAAGCATGGTAACGTACACGCCAGCCTTCTGCTTTGAGTTCTTTGGCAAAATGACGCATGGCGCTAAAAATCAGGGCAATTTTCTGCGGATGATTGGCGACATAAGTGGCTTCCTCAACAACTTCGGCCATCAGGATCACATCCCTGCTACGATCTAGTGCTTTGAGCGTAGCAAGCTGATGATGAAGCTGGTCACCCAGAATTAAACCGAAACGCATAGCCATTCCAGAACCTATGAAAGATAGCGCAGTGTAAGTCAAGACAGTTCAATTTTTTGTGAAAATAAAGATCATGCTGCGTGTTGAATCAATCCAACTCGACCAGATGACATCGCACAGAAATCATGAGTACTGCTATAACAAAATATTCATCCCTTCAATACTAAAGCCAGTTGATGAAACTCGCTTTACATCATTTCTTAATACATGAGTAGTGTGAAAATTATGTGATTTTAATCAAAAAGATACAAATTATTATGGTTGTAATTCAAGTAGCTCACGCCTAGTATCTGGCTTGAAGTTACTCCATGTGAGCTTCCTTAGTTTTGTCCCATACACCCCTCTGTATGGGATTTTTTTAATCAGGGAATTGTCATGAGCATGCATTCAAAAGCGTATATTTTTAGACAGCAGCAATTACTGGTGGATGAGCATTTTCAGTTGCCGCAGGTAGAAAAACTGCAGCACGACCTGAACCTGTCGGAAAATGGCGAGATCATTGCCCGTGATCTGAAAGAAGATGAACTGGTGCCGGAAGGTTATCAGCTGGTGCCGATCAGACAATTGGTGCAAGTCTGGAGCAGACCACAGTTTGAACAGGCCAGCCGTGCGGTACAGTTACTGGAATGGCGCCGTAATCATCGCTTTTGCAGTAAATGTGGTCATGCCACCCAGCAGCATGCCACCCAGTATGCCATGATCTGTCCATCCTGTAGCTATAACCAATATCCGCGGGTGAATCCCTGTGTCATTACTATCATTACCCGAGGTACAGATGAAATTCTGCTGGCAAAAAATGCCCGCAATAAAACCCAAATGTACAGCCTGATTGCAGGCTTTGTTGAAGTTGGAGAAACCCTAGAAGAGGCAGTACGCCGTGAAACGCTGGAAGAAGTGGGGCTGCAAATCAAAAATATTCAATATCTAGCCAGTCAGCCATGGCCGTTTCCCAGCAATCTGATGATGGCCTTCAAGGCAGAATATCACGGAGGGAAAATTCAGATTCAAGAAAATGAACTCAGCGATGCGCAATTTTTTAAATTTGATCAGTTACCCGAGATTCCGTTCAAGGGCAGTATCGCCTATACCATGATTCAGCATGTGATATATGGAACGCCTGTTGCAGATGACAGCAAAGAATGGCTTTGAAAAAGTAATTCTGTTTGGGTCTCTCAAATAAACTGCAATAATGCCCTAGGCAGTGAATAATCAGATGGCATTTCCTGATCTGGAGTAACTGAATCGTATCATTTGATCTTCACGCTTTGTTCACATCTAACTGGGTTATCTTAATCCTGAGATACAACAAGGCTAAAAAATGAAGATGCGATTTAAGTCTGCTTTTGCAGCGATAGCACTGTCTATCATCAGCTTAAGTACAACGACTCAAGCAGAAACTGCTGCGCCTCAGGCAGTTGATCGGGTAGATATCCAGAAGTATGCTGGTAAATGGTATGAAATTGCGCATTTACCAATGTATTTTCAGCGTAAATGTATAGCCAATATCACGGCACAATATAGTGTCAATGCCGATCAAACTATCGGGGTATTGAATAGCTGCCGAATTGCTAATGGCGAAATAATTAGCTCTGAAGGTGTTGCGTATTCGCAAAATCAGGGGAACAGCAAACTGAAGGTCAGCTTTTTGCCTACAGGTTTAAGATGGATACCATTTAGCAAAGGTGATTACTGGGTATTGCGCGTAGATCCGGAATATAAAGTAGCACTGGTAGGTGGACCAACGAACAAATACCTATGGATTTTATCGCGTGAACCGCAACTGGATGAATCCACTTATCAATCCTATCTGGAAACTGCAAAACATTATGGTTATGACGTGACAAAACTGATCAAATTGCCGCATTAATCTGTTACCCTTTTGCCGAACTGACCACGCTCTCTACACAGTTCGGCTTTTTTTATTTACTTCACATAAAATTCATATCTGACTGATTACACTCATCAAATAGAATAAAGACAATCGCTTAAAATTTAGGTTGAGTCCATGTTGAAAAGTCTGATGCGATGGATAGACAGCTGGTCTACCCCCACACAGCCCAAAACACTGACAACTGAGAACAGTAAGATTCAGTGGCTGAGGATTTTTCCCTTTATTCTGCTGCATCTGGCCTGTCTCGCCGTGTTCTGGGTGGGAGTGTCATGGTTTGCAATTGGCTTTATGCTGGCATTCTACCTGATCCGCATGTTTTCAATTACAGCTTTTTTTCATCGCTATCTGTCACACAAAACTTTTCAGACCTCGCGTCCGGTGCAGTTCATGTTTGTATTACTGGGTACCATGAGTGCACAGCGTGGTCCGCTATGGTGGGCGGCGCATCACCGTTATCACCACCGCTATACCGATACCTTGCAAGACCCACATTCCTCGACGCATGGTTTTTGGTACAGCCACGTCGGCTGGTTTTTAAATGAATATAATTTTGCCACGCGTAAAGAAGTGATCAAGGACTGGCTGAAATATCCGGAACTGATTTGGTTGGATCGCTTCAGTTTAATTGTGGTACTGCTGACCGCGGGCGGAATTTATGCATTAGGGGAATGGCTGGCCATTACCTGGCCACAACTCGGTACGTCCGGCCTGCAATTGCTGGTCTGGGGCTTTGTCATCTCTACCGTGTTACTGATCCATGCCACCTTGTGTATCAATTCACTGGCGCATCATTACGGCAGCCGGGATTTTGACACTGAAGATCAAAGCCGCAACAACTTATTCCTGTCCATCATTACTTTGGGCGAAGGCTGGCATAACAACCATCATTATTATGCTGGCAGTACCCGGCAAGGCTTTTACTGGTGGCAGATTGATGTGACCTATTACCTGCTGAAACTCATGGCCTTGCTCGGGCTGGTCTGGGGACTCAAGCCAATTCCAGCACGGGTCTATGAAGCCAGTAAAATTAGCCAAGCTCGAAAACAGAAAAAAGCCGCTACGGCAGGCACTGACAAAATTCAATCGAAGGAATCACCATGAAAATTGCGATTATTGGTTCAGGTATTTCCGGTTTGTATGCCGCCTGGAAACTCAGCAAAGTGCATGAGGTCACGCTGTTTGAAAAAAATAATTACTTTGGCGGCCATACCGATACTCATCAGCTCAATATAGATGGCGAACAGATTGCAGTGGACAGTGGCTTTATTGTGTTTAACGAGCATAACTATCCGCTGTTTTGCGCGATGCTAAAAGAACTCGGGATCCAATCGCAAAGCAGTGACATGGGCTTTTCTGTGAATAATCAGGTCAGCGGCTTACAGTACAATCCTTCAAAAAAATTCTCCCTGCTTTTCCGCCCACAAAATTTTCTGAATGCTGATTTTCGCGCGATGTTGTCGGATCTGTTCCGTTTCTATACGGCCAATAAAGATCTGGATGTCGAGCAGGTTGATGCACAACTCAGTATTGATGAGTATCTGAATCAGCATGGCTATTCCGATGCCTTCCGTCAGGAACATCTTTATCCGATGTGTGGGGCGCTGTGGTCCTGTCCGGTGGAACAAGCCGGACAGATTCCCTATAAATTTGTGGTGAGCTTTTTCCAGCATCATCGCATGTTACAACTGAAAGACCGACCGTTATGGCTTACGGTCAAGGGTGGATCAGCTCGCTACGTTGGTGCGATTCAGTCCCAGACCAATATTAGCTTCCGCAAAACGGGTGTTCTCCATGTATCCCGTAGTGCCAATGATGTGCTGGTTGAAACGACACAGGGCAGCGAACGTTTTGACTGGGTTGTATTTGCCAGCCATGCTGACGACAGCCTGAAGTTACTGAAAGACCCGTCCGTGCAGGAGTTGGACGTACTGAGCAAGTTCCGCTATCAGGATAACCGCATGGTGGTGCATTCTGATACCCGCATCATGCCAAAATCCAGACGCCAATGGGCCAGCTGGCATGTGCATGTGACCCCGAGTCAGGCCACCGAACAGACTCCATTCCAGCACAGTGGTATGCACTATGGTTTCAGTTACTGGATGAACCAGCTGCAAAACCTGCAATGCAAAACCCAGGTCTTTGCTACCCTCAATCCTAATTTTGCCCTAGATCCTAAAAAAGTCTGGGTAGAACGGCATTACCGTCATCCGGTATTTGATGTGCCAGCCATTGAAGCTCAACAACGCTGGAGCGAAGTCAATGCTCAGAACCGCACCTCATACTGTGGCGCTTACTGGGGCTGGGGCTTTCATGAAGATGGGGCACGTAGCGCTACATGGGTGGTTGATCAACTATTGAAGCAGACCGAGCAGGCAGCTTAGGAGAACATGATGCAGATGTATCCACTGGCGATTGCCTCTGCCGAAATCCGGCATCGCCGTTTCTTGCCCAAAGCACATGCTTTTGAGACCCAGCTGACCTATCTATGGTTTGATCCGGATCAACTCTCAAGCTTTACCCAAAAATCCTGGCTATGGTCTTCCAGTCGCTGGAATTTCTTGACTCTGGAAGAGCGGGATTTTCTGACCATGGAATGTGGCTCGATTCGGCAGAAGGTCGCACGTCTGCTGATCAAGCGGGAAAACTATCTGTTACCACATGTGGCTTCCATCCGTGTACTGGCTTTGCCACGCACCCTCGGCTTTCGCTTTAATTCTGTGGTGTTTTATCTGGTCTTTGATGCCACCGACCAACTGATCTTTGTACTGAGTGAAATTACCAATACCCCTTGGAATGAACGTCAGGTCTATATCCACGACTGCCGGCACAATGCAACTGAATATGCGCCGTACCAGAGTCACCAGTTTGACTTCAAGAAGGCCTTTCATGTGTCGCCATTCATGCCGATGGCACTGGATTACCGCTGGCGCTTTAGCTTCTCCGATCAAAACAATGTGATTCATATGCAGTTGTTTCAGCAGGAGATATTGCAATTTGATGCCACCATGCAATTTTCACTGCAAGCCATCACAGTTCCTTCACAGCAGCACCGTTATGCTGTGTTGAAAGTTCTTGAACCCTTCAGGATGGTCAGCGGAATTTATCTGCATGCCTTCCGTTTATGGAAAAAGAAAATTCCGTTTTACCGACATCCTAAAAAAGAAAAAGGAAACACATTGCGATGAAAACACTGTTAATGGGAGAGCAAAGCACACTGCCAGTGAGATTGCGTCATTTGCTGAAATTGCGGCATGGTCAGCTGATTTTTAAAGGCGCCTGGAACGGGACAGTCGGCGAAAACAGTGATCTGCAGGCCGTGATTCAGGTGCATGATACCCGTCTGATGGAACTGTTGTTCCGTAATGGTGTGCTCGGTGCGGCAGAAGGTTTTATCCGCGGTTACTGGAGAAGTGAAGATCTGGTGGATGTGGTCCGCATTTTGGCACGTAACCGCGATGTACTGGACCGGATGAATCAGAATGCAGTGGCCAAGGCCAGCCAGTTGCTGCTAAAGGCCTGGTACAAATCGCGCAAGAATTCGATTGATGGTAGCCGCAAAAATATTGCCGAGCATTATGACCTGAGTAATGACTTTTTCAAGCTGTTCCTCGATAGCAGCATGATGTATTCCAGTGCGGTGTTTAAAGAGCCGGGTATGAGTCTGGAACAGGCTTCGGATTATAAAAAAGAGCTGATCTGCCAGAAACTCAAGCTGAAACCGATGGATCATTTAGTCGAAATTGGCAGCGGTTGGGGTGGTTTTGCCAGTTATGCCGCACAGCATTATGGCTGTAAAGTCACCACCATCACCATTTCCAAGGCGCAGTATGATGAAGCGGTAGAACGGGTCGCCGCAGCAGGCCTTTCACATCGGGTCACTGTCCAGCTGAAAGATTACCGACTACTGGAAGGCAAATACGATAAGCTGGTGTCGATTGAAATGATCGAGGCCGTAGGTGAGCAGTATTTAGCGACCTATTTCCGCAAATGCCGTGAGCTGCTGAAACCGAACGGTTTGGCCCTGATTCAGGCCATCACCATTGAAGATGCACGCTATGCTAAAGCCCTGAATACCGTGGACTATATCAAGCGCTATATTTTCCCTGGCAGTTTTATTCCCTGTATTAGTGTCATGACCCAAGCCGCTTCTGAACAAAAACTGCGTCTCAAGCATCTGGAAGATATCGGTCAGAGCTATGCTCAAACCCTAAACTGCTGGCGTCAGCATTTTCTGGAGCAGCGTGATCAGGTGCTGCAACTCGGCTTTGATGAGCGCTTTATCCGCATGTGGGATTTTTATTTGTGTTATTGCGAAGGTGGCTTCCGCGAAGGCGTAATCAGTGATGTGCATCTGCTGTTCGAAGCGAGTGCTTATTAAGCCGAGATAAAACAGGAGGGCTGACATGCTGCTGAATTTACTGGTTCTGAATGTCTTTATCATGTTCTGTAGCTGGCTGCTGGTGACCTATAACCAGCGTGCCGGACTGGTCGATGTCGCTTGGAGCTTTAGTATTGCACTTAACGTCATTATCGCAGCCTGGGTGATGGAAACTGCACCGCTGCTGGTTCGGGTATTTCTGGGCGTGTTTAGCGGCATCTGGTTTTTACGCCTAACCTGGCATCTACTGCGCCGTTATGCAAATGAAACTGCAGAAGATACCCGTTATGCCAATATGCGCCGGGCCATGGGCGATTATCAGCATCTCGGTTTTCTGGCCTTTTTTATGTTTCAGGCCGGTCTGGTGGTGCTGTTTTCCTATCCGATGCTGGAGTTGCTCAATATTCCGGCCCAGCAGTGGAATGACTGGACACAGGCTACGGTATTCATGGCAGGTATGATCATGCTGCTGGCGCTGATTGGTGAGAGCACCGCTGACCAGCAACTCTACCGTTTCAAACTAAATCCACAAAACCAGGACAAAACCCTAGACCAAGGATTATGGAAATATTCACGTCATCCGAATTATTTTTTTGAATGGCTGCACTGGTTTGCCTATCCAATCCTTGGCCTGGCAGCAGGTGTATATGGATTATGGCTGTACCCGCTGCTGATGTGGTTATTTCTGTACTACATCACCGGGATTCCCTTTAGTGAACAACAGGCGCTGGCACATCGCGGCGACAACTATAAAGACTATCAACGACGAACTTCAATGTTTATTCCGTGGCCACCCAAAGCGTAGGTAAATACATGGACTTTATGATTCAACAATCTTTAAAACTGATCGAAAGCGGCAAAGTGCCTGACCCGCTGATTCGGGCCGGCATTCGTACTTTAAGCAAAAAACGCCTGGCACAGGAAGGACTCTTCGACCCAGCACTCGCAGCCCAGCGCTATATGGATGTGCTGCATATGCTGAAAAACAGCGAGATTGCCATCGAGACTGACAAAGCCAATGAACAGCACTATGAACTGCCCACCGCATTTTTCCAGGCAGTGCTGGGCAAGCGGCTGAAATACAGCGCCAGCCTGTTTGAACAGCCAGATACTACCTTGGATCAGGCCGAAGAAGCGGCACTGGCCAGCTATTGCCAGCGTGCACAATTACAAGATGGACAGGATATTCTGGAAATCGGCTGTGGCTGGGGATCTCTCAGTCTGTATATGGCAGAGCATTATCCCAAGGCTCGCATTACTGTGGTGTCGAATTCCTCAACTCAGCGCCAGTACATCCAGGAACAGGCCCGCCTGAAAAAACTGGAAAACCTGACGGTGATCACCTGCGATGTCAATGTACTGCAATTGGAACCGGCTACTTTCGACCGTGTTGTTTCGGTGGAAATGTTTGAGCATGTCCGCAACTACCAGAAACTGTTTGAAAATATCAGCAGCTGGCTGAAAGCGGATGGCCTGTTGTGGTGCCATATTTTCTGTCACCGTTTCCTGCATTATCCGTTTGAAGTCAAAGATGAATTTGACTGGATGTCGAAATATTTCTTTAGTGGCGGTCTGATGTCGGCAGCTTCAACCTTCTTACATTTTCAGCAGCATTTACAACTGGAACAGCACTGGCAATGGGCCGGCACCCAATATGAACGCACCGCAAATGCTTGGCTGGAGAATATGGACCAAAAGCAGGCTGAGTTACAGCCCCTATTTGAACAGACCTATGGCGCAGATGCTGCCATCTGGTGGCAACGCTGGCGGATTTTCTTTATGGCCTGTGCCGAGCTTTTTGGTTATGACCATGGACGCGAGTGGGTGATCGGCCACTTTCTGTTTAAAAAGAAAGTCGTATAATTGAACGGCGAATCGGATGGGGCAGTGGGGAATGCATCGATGTTAAAGCTGTTTAGGGACAAGCGCGATCATCCTCTAGGTGAGGTGTTTAACCGCTACTACTGGCTGCAAATCGGATTCATTGCCCTGTCCGTAGTGATTGGCATTGGCTGCAGTGCCTGGGTAATCAAGGGTTCCTTGCTCAGAACAGCGCTGGAACAGGAAATGTCGCATTACTGGCAGCGGCTGGAACGCAATCCGGCGGCTGAACTGCCGGATACCAAAAACCTGTATGGTTACCGCTGGAACGATGTGCCGCCGGTCCAATTTCAGCACATGCAGCTTGAGCAAGGCGTGAACCGGCATTTTGTCGATGGCAAGGAACGCATGACCGTGTATGGCGAAAAACATGGGCAGCATGTGCTGCTGGTGTTTGGTGAAAGCAACGTCAACAAGCTGGTCTGGCTGTTTGGCCTGGCACCGCTGATGGTCAGCCTGTTTGTGCTGTATAGCGTGCTGTGGTGGTGGAATCGCCGTGCGCGACGCTATTTTTCCCCGATTACCCGTTTGGCGAATGCGCTGGAGCATATTGACTGGGAACACCAGAAAAATCAGGTTTCACCGTTTCAGGACATCCGTACCGACTCCAATCTGGAAGCGGAATACCTGAAGCAGGCATTAGAAAAATACCATCAGGTGCTCAGCGAGTTTATTCAGCGTGAACGCGAGTTTACTGGGGATGTCAGCCATGAACTGCGCACGCCACTGACCATTTTAAAAGGCAATGTGCAGTTATGTCAGGCCCGTTATGGTGACAACAAATCGTTTACCCGCCTGCATAACACCATTGAAGACATGCAGCTGCTGGTCGACACTCTGCTGGCTATCGCCCGCAATACCACCAATACTTTAACCGCGGAACCGACCATGCTTTCAGAATGTTTGGAAAATCTGGTGCAGGATCTGGAAAGTGTCAGCCACACCAAAGGCATGCAGATTGATCTGCAAAAAGACCTCGATGAACAGCCACGTAAACTGTATCCGTCAATGACCAAAATGGTGTTTGGCAATATTCTGCGTAATGCGCTGAACTATTCACAAGGCACAGAAATTGATGTGATTCTGCAAAAAAATAAAGTACTGATTGCTGACAATGGAGTCGGTATTCCTTTGCCAAATAATGCCAAAGTCCAGGAGCTATCTGGACAGCAGCTGCAACTGGAAATCAAAGGGCACGGGATTGGCCTGCAACTGGTACAGAAGTTGTGCAAGCAGCTGGGCTGGCGGGTCGAGCTGTTTGACCGGCAGTATTATCTCAGCACCCATCAGGATGTTGATCTGGAGATGACGACCGGCTTAATCGTGGTAGTGTATTTAAACTAGATCTCTGTCTGCCTAAAAAGATTAGGTTTCTAAAGCAATCTTTAAACCGACACCAGATATGGTATGAATCAGTTTTTGCTCAAAAGGCTTGTCGACCATTTTACGCAGATTGTAGATGTGACTACGCAGGGCATCACTTTCCGGCTCTTCATCACCCCAGAGTTCCATCATGATTTCCTGTTTGGTCAGGACTTTAGGCGAATGACGCATCAACAATTTTAACAATTTAAACTGAATCGGAGGCAGTTCAATGCTCTGCCCAGCCCGGGTCAGCTGCTGTCTTGCCGGGTCCAAAATCAGGTCGTGAATTTGCAGACGGCTACTGGACACTTCACCCAGCGAACGCTTGATCAGAGCTTTGACCCGCACCACTAGCTCGTTAAAGTCAAACGGCTTAACCAGATAATCATCCGTGCCGGAATTGAAGCCTTTGAGTTTGTCGTCCAAGGTATCCCGAGCGGTCAGCATCAGCACTGGCAGGTCCAGACCTTGTTCATGACGCAGCCATTCACACAGTTCATAACCGGAACCGTCTGGCAAGTTAATATCCAACAGCAAGATATGATAGCGTTGCTGTTTCAGTAGCTGGCGCGCAGCATTCAGATTGCGGGCATGATCCACCACAAAATCATGCTCTTCCAGAAACTCGCATAAGGTAGAGGCCAGTTCATAATGGTCTTCAACCATGAGGATAAAATGTTTGGACATAGTCGCGGATACTAATTTAATAATTGCTGTTTTAATTTAGCACTAAATGGCTGGGGACCAAGCCATATATTAAAATATTGCTGGGCCAGCGGATGCTGCAGCTGCCCTAAATTTTTCCGGTTGAGGGATAAACTCAGGGTTTGCGTGGCATGGCTGTATTTCAAGCGGTACAGATCACCTGATCTGACCGGACGATACAAATCGCTGATCGGATTGAAAATGGCCTGGATGTTGGGGTCTTTGACATTACGCTTGAGTAGATGTGTAGCTGCACGCTTAAATGCCCATTCAGGAATATTCTGTGTATAGGAAAAGTCCATCTGGATCGTCTGCTCTTTCCAGGATTGGCTACAGTTTTGGGCAAAATAACTGGCCATACCGACCTGTTTTTGGCCCACCATCAGCGGGCCATTGCCACATTGATTCAAGCTTTGCGCCTGCGCCCATGGACTGAAGCTACATCCCATCAGTAACGTGGTACTGATGGCTATTTTTTGAAAGGCAGTAGCCATGAATAGGCCCCTCCGACATAAGGTAGGGAACGGTACAGACCATTCGCCGGGTCCCAGAAATCTTGCTGGAAAATAATCTGATGGTTTGGGTTGACCTTTATTTCACTGATTCCAAATGAATCCATTGTTCGTGTCTTGCCGAACATTTTAAAATCATAAACCATATGCCAATGCACATAGGCAGAGTCTTGATGATATGAAGTATTTAATAGACTGACAGTTACATTACTTACCCGCTGGTTCATACCTTGAAAATGTTCAAGCAGTTTTTTACGCGATGAAAATTGCGACAGAGTATCGTTAATAAAAGGCTGATCTGCATACAGTGCTCCAGCATTTTCAACGAATTTAGGTGTGCCCAAGGTATTAAATGCCGAAGTGAAGCGGGTACCGATTTCTAGTGCTTTTGTATCATCTAAGGGTATTCCCTGAATACTCGCTCTGGCATTTGCATAATCAGAGGAATAACGAGGAACACTTTTACATCCTGACAGGAAAAGCACTGGTAAGGATAAGGCAATTGCTATTAACGTTTTGACTTGATTCATATTCACTGTCCATCTTCACAGTTTATCCCCCCAATTTAGAGAGGCTAAAGTGAACAGAATGTGAAGATAGATACTAAAGACAGTACATTGAATAGAATTTTGATGATTAAGGATTAGATTTCACTTTCTCTTTTTTTTTCAGTCATTAGCCAATGAATGATATTCATGACATCACGATTTTCGTTATTTTTTCTGACCATTGCATAAAAATTATAGTCACAATAGATAAAACCAAAAGGGGCAATGACCCTTCCATTTAATATTTCTTTTTCTACTAAAATTTGAGGTGCTATCGCTATTCCTAACCCAGACACAGCAGCTTCTATCATTAAATTGAGACTATCAAAATAACGATCATTCGCTTTTGGGGAAAAGTTAATTTTAGACTGATCAAACCATGTATGCCATGCACTTTTATTTGAGTGGGTATGAAGTAATGGATAATTTAAAAGATCATTTTTTGTATGAAGAGGATTTATTTCACGATTACAAACAGGCCCCATGTTATCGGGAAATAAAAGATATTTATTCAAAAAGTTGGGAAGTATATGATTTTCACTGATGCTATTGATAAATATGTCAACTTTCTCTTTTTCTAACAATTTTAAGTCATTACATGTCATTAATTTGATATGGATATTGGGGTAAATGACTTCGAGCTTTTCTAATCGGGGGATCAGCCAATTTGCCATAAAACTATGAGAAGCGCCTATTACCACTTCTACCTCTGATGTTTTATTGGTTAACTCAAAGATACATTCTTCTAAACGATTAAAAAGATGCGTACAAACTCGAGATAATTCTTCTGCATCCGTTGTCTGAGAAATGGTAGAGGAATGCCGAATAAACAATTTTTTATCTAACCATTCTTCTAACTGCTTTATTTGGTGGCTAATCGCACTATGGGTGACACACAATTCTTCCGCAGCTAAGCTAAAACTTTTATTTCTGGCAACTGCTTCAAATGCTTTTAAAGCATTAAGGGGAGGTAATGTTCTACGTTTCATGTTGTAAAATTTTCTAACACCATAAACTCAAAATATATCAATTATCAGAAAAATGAAAATATTTTAAGATCAAACAAGTTTTGATAGTAAAAGAGATATGAGATGACAGCCCCTTATACAGGTAATGGTCCTGATGACTTGGGATTTTTTGGTAAATTTGGCGGATGCTACATGCCAGAGAGCTTAATGCCAGCACTTCAAGAATTAGAGCAAGCCTTTAATACTGTTCGGCATAAACCTGAATTTTGGGCTGAATATCAACATATTTTAACGGACTTCGTTGGTCGTCCTAGTCCTCTTTTTTATGCAAAAAACCTAACAGCTTATACAGGAGGTGCTCGAATATATCTCAAGCGGGAAGATTTGAACCATACGGGTGCACATAAGATCAATAATTGTGTTGGGCAAATCTTATTAGCCAAATTTATGGGGAAAACCAGAATCATTGCAGAAACTGGTGCTGGACAACATGGTGTTGCAACAGCAACGGTTTGCGCACTGTTTAAGATGAAATGTACCATTTTTATGGGAGAAACAGATATTCAGCGCCAACAAATGAATGTTGAACGCATGAAATTACTCGGTGCTGAAGTCAGAAGTGTTCAAAAAGGTCGTGGGACTTTAAAAGATGCGATGAACGAAGCATTACGTGACTGGATTAGTCATGTTGATACAACCTATTATCTGTTGGGTACTGGTGCAGGCCCTCATCCATATCCCGTAATGGTCAGAGAATTTCAAAAAATTATTGGTCTAGAAGCCAGAAACCAAATACTCCTCAAAGAAAATAAATTGCCTGATGCCTTAGTTGCTTGTGTTGGTGGTGGATCAAATGCATTAGGGTTGATGCATCCCTTTCTAGAAGACCTGAATGTCAAAATGTTTGGCGTTGAGGCGGGTGGAAAAGGAACACATACTGGTGAACATGCCGCCTCTATTTGCAAAGGTCAAGTCGGTGTGCTGCATGGCAATTTAACCTATTTATTACAAGATTTAGATGGGCAGATTTTAGAAGGGCATTCTATATCAGCTGGTTTAGACTATCCTGGTGTCGGTCCTGAGCATGGCATCCTGTTTGAAACAGGACGTGTGACATATACGGCTGTAACTGATCAAGAAGCTGTAAATGCATTTCAGCTTTTAAGCCAACAGGAGGGTATTATCCCTGCACTTGAGAGTTCTCATGCGATTGCGTATGCGATTCAACTTGCTCAAGAAATGCAGCCAGAACAGATCATTATTGTCAATTTAAGTGGTAGAGGTGACAAAGACTTAAATACAGTCAAAAAATATCTTACAAGAGCTACAGCATGAACCGTCTAGATCAAAAATTAGAGCAATTAAAACTGGAAAATCGAAGCGGTCTGGTCTGTTATTTTACTGCTGGAGATCCTAATTTTGCAGAAAGTTGTCGTCTGTTGAGCCAATTAGGTCAAGCTGGGGCTGACATTATTGAAGTTGGCATTCCTTTTTCAGATCCAGTGGCAGATGGTAAGATCATTCAGGCAGCACATCTTAGGGCATTAAGTGCAGGTCAAACGGTAAAACAAACCATTGAGTTGGTAAAAGCAATCAGGCTACATGATGAAAAAACACCAATAATTTTCATGACTTATTTAAATCCGATTATGCAATATGGTTTCGACAAACTTGTCGCCGAAATGGAAAATCTTATAGACGGAATATTGATTTTAGATACTCCATATGGGTATCGAGAAAACTTTGAAGTGCAATTAAACGAAAAAAATATGCATTTAATTGCAATGACTGCCCCGACTACCCCAGTTGAAAGGTTAAAACAAATTTCAGTGCGCGCGACAGGTTTTTTATATCATGTTGCAGAAAATGGCTTAACAGGAGGAGACTTCAATCTGTCTAATCTTGAGAAAAAGATTGCTGAAATCCAGCCTATTTTTAAGATTCCTGTTGCAATTGGTTTTGGGATCAAAAATGAAAGTCATGTTAAAGCCTTAGCCAATAAAGTAGATCTGATTGTTATCGGTTCAGCGCTCGTCGATACTTTTTTTAATAAGGGGATGAATGCGACTTTAGAAAAGGTCAGAGTTTTTTCGCAAATACTTAAAGAAAATAAATAATATCCTGTTTCTTTGATCACGATTTTTTTAAGTTAATTTTACAAGAACCATATGTGATAAAACCGTCTCCCGTAAGGGAGATGGAACTTTGTATGTTGATTTTTTCTGAAAGTGAACGCTTTTTAAAAATCACTATTATCATATAGATGTGACATGCGTTTTTGCTTTGTTTCGAGATAACTCTTATTAAAGCTATTTAAGCCTACTTTTAAAGGAATACGTTCAACTACGTTAATCCCTAAATTATTCAAAGATTTGATTTTAAATGGATTATTGGTAATTAACTTGACGTCTTTTATTTGTAAATAATCAAGCATTATTGTACACATATCATACCTGCGAGCATCTGCTGGCAGGTTTAATAATAAATTGGCATCAAGAGTATCATGTCCTTGGTCTTGAAGTGCGTAGGCACGAATTTTATTGGTTAGTCCTATGCCACGGCCTTCTTGGCGTAAGTATAAAATGACTCCTTGACCTGCATCATTAATCATTTTCATGGTTGAGTGTAATTGTGGACCACAATCACATTTGAGTGATCCAAAAGCATCACCTGTTAAGCATTCTGAATGTATTCTGACCAGTACAGGTTGATTGGGAGCGGCATTCATCCCTTTAGCAAGAGCGATATGTTCTTCACCAGTACTTTGATCTTGAAATGCTATAATTTCAAAATCGCCAAATGCAGTAGGTAACTTTGATTTGGAAACAAATTCTATAGCCACGGAAGAATACACCTATATAAATTTATATTTGATACAATTTACTTAATCTATCTTAAAAGCATCGGCCGAATTTTTTGCAGTTATAAATTTCAGCGTTTTACTTCTAATTAAAGAGTATGTATCTGATAGTGAATTTTATGTGAAATGTTATTTAGAGTATTTGATTGGTGTTCTACTTTGTTGTAAAAACACTCAAAAGCTGAAGCTTGCCTAAAACATCAATATTGAAGATAAGCTGGTTTTTTTCTAGTAAATTGAATTTATTTAATTTATTAAATAAGTTGATAAAAGTAGGGTTCACCAGAGGGTAGACCGAGTGAGTGACCTTAATTTAGATTTTTTAGATCAAACATTAGATAAGAACGAGAAGAAGAATAATAAAATAAAAAAGATAAGAGTGGGTTACAAGCTATATGACAAGTTCAGAGGGGATCCTAAATTTGCAGATGAAGTGACTAACTCAGCTTTAGATCCTGATAAACGTTGTTATCGTGGGGTGAAGGTTAAAATCACTCATGATGAATATGAACTGACTTTTATAGTAGATGATTAAATTTTGATTGAATATTTTCATTAAATGATAAAAGTAACAAATATTTAACTTGTGTGAATAATCATATTTATGCAAAATTTCGACATATTTCTCGCGCTGGTAGTTTTCCAGAGTTTGGTCTGCATCTGTCCGTAGAGCAGACCTTTTTTTATGGTGGCATTACAACTTAGATAGTGCAAAACATATATTGGAAGTGATCCATGTAATGTCCGTGGTGATAAAGCGAGTTAATTCGCAGGTTCTACAGGTTATTTGACCACTACAGAACTACGTCAAAGCCTATTTGAATATGAGAGCAGGCTCTTAATTTGAATTCCACTTAAGTTGCAGTTAAACAATCAATATTTTGTTGAATTCGTGATTGAATCATCTTTAGGGTAGGTTCTCGAATTTGATTTGGGTACAAGCGCTGCGCGCGCTGGCTAAATTGCAGTGCAACTTCTTGCATGGCCATGATGACCTCATCGATTTCTGCTCCAGTCAGATTAGCTTCTGAAGTACCGAGTTTATATAGGTCATCACGAGAAATATTGAGTGCTTCTCCCATAATGTCCATCTGATGATAACCACCTGGGCCTTCACAGAAGGTCACATCATAGGCTGGAGCCAATTTCCATTGACCATCTTGTGCCATGAGAAATGAAAAGTTTTTGGTATGATCATCCCGATTATTGAAAATCACATTAAATACAGCACGTTTGAAAGCATGGATTCTTTCGCGGACATCCTTTGTGCACATCAATGTCGCCCGGAGAAAATTGCGATAATCTAGACTACCTGGAACTTTATAATCTGCTCCAGTATATGCAGCCAAACTCTGCATTGGAATCCGCATCCCATTTTGACGATCGAATCGTTTAGAGGCAAAAGCTGTTAAACCATTGGGTAAATTGAAAAAGTGGGTATCCGGTGTCTCAATGTTACAAAGTCGTAAACATTCTGCATAAACTGCTTCAATAGCACAGACTTCGGGATGCTCTTGTTGTGCAGGAAACTTAATCAACCAGGCTTCATGTTGATCAGAAGCTTGAGTTGAAAACTCCAAACTGGCAGGGTCCCGGTAAACTAATGCCTTAGGTCTTGCCCCCTGTGGAGAGCCTCCCATAATCAACAAATGCTGTAAAAATTCCCCCCCTTCACCTTTGAGTACCTCTTGAACTTCTTGTGCCAATTGCATCAAGGGAATATTTTCCGAAGTTTGCATATCAGCAACACAAGGTTCAAAGGATAAGGCGCCCATTGCATGGGTACTAATATAAGTCAGTCGTTCCAATGGGCCTATTCGAACTGGATTCAGTCCAATTTTTCTAAAATATCGATCCATTAACAACATGCCCCAACCATCTGGTAGAGCATCATAGACTGGACCAGGTAGCCCCATGTGATGAGTAGGAAAGCCTTGTCTGAATGGAAGGCCATTTAACGGTAAGAGGTAAGAAGATAGCTCGATACCGCGATTTATTGCTTCTGAACTATACTCAAAAGAAATGATGGGTCTACCTGTCGTAGCTGTTGAGCTAATTAATGTTCCCCATAGCCAAGATTCTCCCCAACCATTGTAATAAACATCAAGCTTATTGAGCATTAATCCTTCCTCTTAATACGTTGTCGTTTAGTTTGACTTTCATAGCGTAGAATGTCATTTACACTATTGAGCTGTGGTTGGAACAGCTTTTGTAGTTCGTGTAATTTGCCTAAGACCATCGAAATGCGTACTAAGTTTTCAACAGATACATTTCGACCCGCTTCTAAATTGGAAACGGTATTCACACCAACGCCTGAGCGTGCCGCAACCTCAGCTTGGGACATCTCCAGAAAGAGCCGCTGCTTACGCAATCGTTCACCTAAAAGGATCACGATTTCTTCGGGTTTTATGAAATTTAAATCCATTATATTGGGTCTTAATGCTTAATTAATTAATTAAAACACAATATAATGGATTTATTCTATAGTTATTTTGTGGTTAGGTTGAGCTTCGTTGCTCAGCACATCGAAAGGGCGGTCTTCTATCGTAATATTCTCAAGTTTCAGTTGTTTGAGGCTATGTTGCACAAAAATTTGTAATGTGAAGCGTCCTCAACTCACTCAAATTTAAGTTACAACTCGGGTATGTGTCGG
>NZ_SGSW01000041.1:0-33824 GCF_004209125.1 Acinetobacter sp. WCHAc060033
AAACTTTGAGTTAAGTGGATTTTTTTAGCCGAAAAACCATAATTGATGCTTTACTTCCATTAATAGAAATCATTTTATGATCATAATATTTTTCAAGTTTTCGGATAATATCTGATAATTTAGTACAACCATAAGTTCGCGGATCAAAGTCAGGACGACTGCGCTTAATATAAGTTCCGACAATAGATAAGTTTGCCCAACTATCCTCCTCCCGAAATTGACTCCAAGCTTTTGTTAATAGAGGAACAAGTTCTGTAACTTTTTTGACTTTTTGAATTTGGTTAGTTGATCCATTAGAGTCTTGTTCTTCATTAGAATTTAAATTTTCAGTAAAAATGAAGTCATCACATGCATTCCTGAAAGCTACTGGTGTTTTCGATTGCCCGAATCCAATGACAAAAATTTCCGACTCTCTTAGGCGAGATGCTAAACGAGTAAAATCACTATCACTTGATACAATGACAAAAGTATCATGTCTATTCCCATATAGAAGATCCATTGCATCAATTATAATCGAAGAGTCAGTTGCATTTTTTCCTGATGTATATGCAAACTGTTGAATTGGTTGTATTGCAAGAGTATTTAGAATTGTTTTCCAATTTTTTAAGGTTTCTTGAGACCAATCACCATATGCTCTTTTTGTAATAATTTGCCCTCTTGCGGCAATTTCTTCAAGAATAGATTCTATTTTAGAATATTGGGCATTATCAGCATCAATTAAAACAACGATTTTTCTTTTATCTAAATTTTCTGACAATTTAAGTACCTAATATTTATATTTCAACATGTTATAGGCATATTAGTATGATAGTTAAACTATAGATTTGCAATTATAATAAATAATCTAGATGATATTTCGTGATTAATTTAATCTAAGGACTCAATAATGAATTGGCTGTTGGTCGCATGTGGTGGTGCAATAGGTGCAAGCTTGCGTTATGGTGCGGGATTTATCATTTCCAAACCACACAGCCTTTTCCCGTGGACAACATGGTCAATCAATATTCTCGGGTGTTTTTTAGCAGGTGTATTCTTTGCATTTACCCAACGTTATCCAGTATTGCAAAATGAAACACGCTTGTTTTTAATGGTTGGAATCTTAGGTGGATTTACCACATTTTCGAGTTTCGGCTTGGAAACATTCCAGTTGATTCGTCAAGGGCAATTACCTTTAGCTTTGGCGTATACCGTTTCGAGCGTCATTGTAGGCGTGATTTTTTTAGCGATTGGTTTTTATCTTTTTCAAATGATTTTATCTTCAAAATAAACAATAAAAAAAGCCTAAGTTGGAGGAAAGACTTAGGCTGGAAAATACAACAATCATCAGTAAGTTTTAACTTAGCGTTTGTAACGACCAAAACGCTTGTTAAAGCTCGCAATACGTCCTTCATTACTTGCTTGACGAATCTCACCTGTGTAAAAAGGATGTGAGGCACTTGAAATATCTAAAGTAATGTAAGGATATTCTTTACCTTCATATTGCTTGGTGTTATTGGTTTGAATGGTACTGCCAATGATGAAATAAGCATTTGCATTGGTGTCATGAAATAAAACTTCACGGTATTCAGGATGGATATTTGTACGCATGATTATTCTCTAAAATTGTTAATTTAAAGAAATGTTATAACATAACAATTAATTTGTAAAGTCACTTTAGTTATAAACTGAAATTACGTACTTTAAAAAACAATGCATCTTTTAAACTGTTTTAGAACACGCTCGGCGGAGTCTTACATCAAAAGTTTGAATTTCAGGGTTAGCCTTCAGCTTGACCTACTTTTGTTTCGGCAAAAGTAGGCAAAACCATTGTCATCCGCAAAACTCGTCAACGACCATCTTTTGGTTGATATATCGCAGAAACATTAACTTACAGATGTAGTCCTGCCTCAAACACGTTGCGGATGACGTTATCGTGTATCCAATTTTATTGATAAACAAATTTTTTTGATGTTACGCAGTAACATCAGTTATAAAGTCAATTTACGAAAATGTATATTTCATTGACGAGCAGAGAATTTGAAATAAAAAGAAGCCGAAGCAGGAGGATTGTTGCTTCGGCTTTGAATATGTCTTGAACACAATTTAATTTAAATCTGTAGGCTTAAAATAAAATTAAGTGTTCGATTTAAAGATCAATCTGATCAATCAGTCTTGAGGGGGCACTAATTCTTCAAATAAATCGTTGAGATTATCTTTAACTTTTAATTGGATTAAGTTCCAGTATTGTCCTGAAATGGTTCGATTGACCATGAGTGTATCGGGTGAAGGTTTGAATACATCCCAATATTTCAATGATTTTTTCACCAATTTAACACCGTCATGATGCGCAGAATTTTCAGCAAAATCATATTCAGTGGTGAGTGGGCGAAGCAAGACTTCTAACCATGATTTATACAGTTCTTCAGGGAATTTCCCTTTTTCTGCAAGTGCATCCAAAGCTGTTAATTCATTTTCAATGGTAGTAATATCGGCTTTACGACCTGCACGAACGAGCGATTTGAAATGAGTAATGATTTCATTCGAAAGGGTTTTTACGCCCCCAAAATCATAAATAATCACGCTACCATCTTCACGGAAGGCAAAGTTGCCTGGATGTGGGTCACAATGAAAACGTTTTAAAAAGAAAATTTGTTGCCCTAAAGCCAAAATTAAGCGACGACCAATTTCATTACGTGTACTTAAGTCCCAAGTACTCGCTGTTTCAATGCTTTCACCTTTTTCAAGGCTTAAGGTGAGAATGCGACGACTTGAATATTCAGTAAATACTTTAGGAATAATGATTTTTGTATCTAAAGCCTGATGAAAGGTTTTAAAAACTTGTAGGTTTTGCGCTTCAATTTCGTAATTGAGCTCTTCATGCAAGCTGTCTTGAATTTCTTTAAATAGGCGATCTTGCAGTTTTTTATCAACCTTTAGCACGCCCATCAAACGTAAGGCTAAACGAACTTGTTTTAAATCACTTTCACACGCTTCATCCACACCTGGATATTGCACTTTAACGACGACTTCGTTGCCATTGGGTAAAGTCGCTTTATGAACTTGTCCAATCGAAGCAGCAGCAAAAGGTTGTTCTTCAAAATGACGAAAGATTTGTTCTAAAGGCTTACCAAGTTCTTTTTCGACTTGTTTTTTGATGTCTGCAAAGGGCATTGCAGGGGCTTGGCGTTGTAATTTGGCAATGGCTCTAGCCACTTCGGGCGGAAAAATGTCTTTATATTGTGAAGCAATTTGCCCAACTTTCATCACAGCACCTTTCATTTCACCTAAGGTGTCTGCAATTTGTACGCCAATATCCTGAAAAAGTTTACTGCGTGCTTCATTCTTTTGTTCTTCATCCGCATTAAAGTTACGAATTGAATTCGATACCGTTTTTGTCGCGATACTTGCCGTCATACTGGCAAGCTTCATAAAGCGGCGACCGGGTGTGCTGGTATTTTTCGACATTCGTAATCATCCTTTTATGTGGATTAAATGCTGGATTGTTTTGATCATAGGCGACAATTGTGGTGCTGCCTACTGTAATTTGTTAAGCGTTTGTTTCTTCTTGGCTATTTTATATTATTTTGAATATTGCATCGTTCAGTACAGTATAAGCACCTTTGCATGAATTTTGGATTAAAATAAAGGTAAGATTTAAGGTGTTATAGCAGTATGAAAGTCTATCGTTATTTAACCGGTAAAGATGATGTGAATTTTTGTGCAAGAGTCACAAAAGCGTTAAGTGAGGGTTATGAACTCTATGGCTCACCGACCATGACATTTAATGGAACTGATGTGATTGTCGGGCAGGCGATTGTGAAAGATGTTGCAGATGAAAGTGAAGTCCCGCAAGGGTTGAAGGATGCGATCGCATCACAATAGCCTTATAGTGTGCTATTTGATGATCTCCTTAAATCAAGTGATCTAAGGAGATGGGTCATGATTTTTAAATTGTTGGACTTTTTAGATATTAAGGCTCAAACGTTTATTATTCATAAACAAACGCATGAGTAACAGTACACAAGCAATACTTAAGCCGATAATTAAACCAATCCAAACACCAGCTGCCCCAAAATCTGTATAGCGTGCTAGATAGATCCCGATCGGGAAAGCAATCACCCAATAGGCAAGCATTGTGACCCACATTGGACCTTTAGTGTCCTGCATACCACGTAAGCAACCTGCCGCACTGACTTGCCATGCGTCCATCAGTTGATAAGCGATAGCGAATAAAACTAAATATACTGCAATCTGAGCGACTTCATAATCTGAGGTATACACAGCCACAATTTGATGACGCAGTAACCACATCAGTAACATGGTAATAAAAGCAAAAAGTGTGGCGGTCATGAGCCCAACTTTTTGGACTTGTCGCATTGCCACCCAATTTTTTTCACCATAATAGGTTCCTACTCGAATGGTGAGTGCGAGTGCCAATGACATTGGAATCATAAACAATTGTGATGTGACTGAAATTGCAATTTGATGCGCAGCAATGGTGACTTCACCTAAAGTACTGAGGACAATTGCGCCAGTACTGAAAATACTCACTTCAAAAAATATTGCGAGACCAATCGGCAGTCCAAGTTTAAGAATTCGTTTAATAAGGACAGGATTGATTTTTTCAAAATGGGTTAATGGTTGAGTCTTTTGATAGCGCTTTGCTTTGAATACATAAATCGCTAAAACAATAAACATGAGCCATTGCAAAATTGCAGTTGCAAAGCCACAACCTGCACTGCCTAAGTGAGGAATTGGTCCAAGCCCATACATAAAAATAAAATTCAGTGGAATTAACACCACTAGGGCAACCAAACTCAGTAAAGTAACAGGACGTGGATAACCTAAAGCTTCAGAATAATTACGTAATGCTGCATACATGGTCACCGCAGGCATCCCAAATGCAATTGCATGTAAAAATAAACTGGCTTTGGGAAGTAAAGATTCAGGCACACCAAATAATGGCAATAGCAGAGGCATTGCCTGTAAAACGAGCATGGCAATGATGCCAAGTACTAAAGCAACCCATAGTGATTGGCGAACAATGGATGGAATTTTTTCAGGTGTACGTGCACCATTGGCTTCAGCAACCAAAGGTGTAGTTGCAATCATAATGCCACTAAACAATAGCATCACAGGAATCCATAAGCCTACACCGACTGCAATTGCTGCAAGATCTTCAGCAGACATATGTCCTGCCATAATGGTATCAATCAGTCCAAAACCTGCATAAGCAAATTGCGTGACTAAAATTGGAAGCATTAGATGAAACAATTGCTTTAATTCAAAGCGGGTAGATGTGGCTTTTAAAGCATCAGACACAGGATTTACTCGTTTTAAATGTGCTTAGAATAAAAATGGTTAGCGTTGTAGAGTGAGAAGCACACCAATAAAAATCACCACGCCACCTAAAAGACGTTGCCAGTTGAGCTGTGTTTTTTCGACACCGAGCCATCCAAAATGATCCATGAACATCGACAACATGATTTGTCCAAAAATGATCAAACCTGACAAAGTGAGAAAACCAAGTTTAGGTGCAGTATAAATACTCATACTGATCGCATAGACACCCAAAATTCCGCCAAGCCATAAGTACCAAGGAATTTGTCCTAAATCGTGTAGACCGGGTTTTGATGTCGGTTGAAAAAACACAAAAATAGCAAGGACTATTGTACCAATTAAAAATGACAAAAGGGCAGCTTGTAAGGGCGAATAAAGATATTCACGTAATTGTGAATTAATCGCTGTCTGAAAAACCATGGCAATACCAATGCCCATCGCTAGGGGTAATAGGAGGATAAATTGGCTAGAGAGTTTCATCATCTTATTATCATGCATCTTCTTGGTTGAATTTTAGTCTAATGGAAATTCATGACTTGTTCTAATCGAAAGTGAGAAGTCATGCTAAAATCCTCATTCTCCATACTGTTCTGAGCTTGTTCCTTGGCTGATTTAAATCCCCAAAATATTCCATTGTCCCTTTATATTCACATGCCGTGGTGTGTGCGTAAATGTCCGTACTGTGACTTTAATTCGCATGCTGTGCCTGATGGAAAATTATCTTTGGCATTGGAACAAGAATATTTACAGGCATTGGTTGAGGACTTTAAAACCCAAGTTGATTTTGCGAAGGGACGCGAAATTCATAGTGTGTTTATTGGTGGAGGAACACCATCACTGATTTCAGCGCAAAGTTATCAATGGTTATTTACACAACTGAAAGCACTTATTTCCTTTGAAAAAGACTGTGAAATCACTTTAGAAGCCAATCCCGGAACGGTGGAACACGATCCATTTGCAGATTATTTAGCTGCGGGAATTAATCGCTTATCGATTGGTGTACAAAGTTTTAATACTGAACATTTGCAAAAATTAGGACGTATTCATTCCAACGATGATGCGATTTCAGCGATTCAACATGCCAAACAGGCAGGTTTTGAACGGGTCAATGTAGATTTGATGCATGGTTTGCCGGAGCAAAGCATAGAACAAGCTTTATTGGATTTAAAACTCGCCGTGGAAAGTGGTGCAACGCATATTTCATGGTATCAGTTGACCATTGAACCGAATACGGTATTTTTCCGTACCCAACCGATTTTACCTGTCGATGATGTGTTGGCAGATATTCAAGAACAGGGCGAAGCTTATTTAAAAGCACAAGGCTTTATTAATTATGAAGTGTCCGCGTGGCGTAAAGAAAAGCCATCGGCACATAATTTGAATTATTGGCAATTCGGGGATTATTTGGCGATTGGTGCAGGAGCGCATGGCAAAGTCACTCAGCCTGATGGTGTGTATCGTTTTCAAAAAACTCGCTTGCCAAAAGACTATTTAGCCAAAGTGCCTGCAGAAAATTTACAGTTCAAGCGCATTGAAAATGACGATATGCCATTTGAATTTATGATGAATGCCTTGCGTTTAAATGAGGGTGTGGCTTCTGCAACTTATGCACAACGTACAGGTTTGGATTTGGCGCATTTGGATGAATTATTAAACTCACTTCGTCAGCGTCAGTTGATGGTCGATGATGAAAATATTCTCAATTGTACAGATAAAGGACATATATTTTTAAACTCAGTTTTGGAAGAGTTTTTGTAAAGATATCTGCTTAAAATTTGATTTTTGCTATGATGGTGAAAAGAATAATTTAGGCGATATCACAATGAAAAAAATATTACTCACCTTGATGTTAATGGCATATTCAATGTTCAGTGTGGCTGTACTGCATGCCAAAACTAATGTCCCTCAATTTAAGGATTATCCAGTTAAACCTTATATTGGTAAAACTGCACAATTGGATATGACGGATGAAAGTGCCCGAATGTTTCGCACTCGTTTGAGAGATGCATTAAAAGAACAACCTAATTTTGCAGGTGAATATGTCATTACCATGTGGGGTTGTGGTGCGAGTTGCCGTAGTTATGCATTTATCAATAAACGTACAGGTAAATTATTGGCAGGTGGTTTTGGTGGCGAAGAAAGTCAGGAAGATGTGATTGATTCGCGTGCCAATAGTCGTTTATTGGTCACGCAAGAAGAAAATATGAATGAAAACTGGGAAGTGGAAAGCGTTACTACACGATTTTATCTATTTGAAAATGAAAAATTTAAGTTGCTCAAAAGTGTAAAAGCCAATATGAAAAAATGAAGCACTATTTGAAAGTAGATAGTAGGATAGTTGCTTGTAAAATGCCTTACTTGGCTTTCATTTAATTTATGTAAAAATCATAGCCTTAAATCAATAATAGTGGACTTGGTAAATGTCCAAGCATAAAAATCGAGTTCAAATATGAACTCGATTTTTAGAGGATATCTCGAAAAAATATTTCTAATGGCTAGTGAGTATATAAAAAATAGGATTTTACTGAGCTTGAGCTTGAGCTTGAGCTTGAGCTTTTTCTTGTGAAGGCTCTTGGTTCAGAATAGGCATTGTTAAATAGTTGCTATTGTCTGGATTAGACTTCTGAACAAAGCAAAGATCACGATAGAGAACACGTTCACCATTCAGTAATGTAAGTGTTGTTGTTCTTGCTGCTGGATCGGTAGATGCTTCTGAAGTAGCAAAAGAAAATTTCTGACAAACTGCTGTAGTTTTATGGTTTTGTTTATAGCTTACTATCACTTTTTCATCATTGATCGGCGTTAAAGTTTTCAGCCCATTTGCACGATCTGCAATCAAATCAAGTTTATGGTCTGGAATAATATTGAGTGCAGTTTTTGATGGGTTTGAAATATGCCCTAAGTTTCCTACATTGGCACATGCCGAAAGTGCAATACCTGCAATGATTAATAATAGTTGAGTTTTCATTTAATAATTCCTGTTGATCATTTCGTTTTGGATTTTTTTTCAAGGAAATGAATAATCTATTTTGTGATAAAGTAATATATAATAATTTAAAATGCAAAATATTTATCATATTTTTTTTAAAAATGTAATTTGATTAACGTTTTGTGTTGAGGGTTTTTTGAGCTTTCATAACAAAAAGACCGCCGTAGCGGTCTTTTATTTTCTAAGCTTAAATATTTAAATTAAAAACTTAGTAGTCAAAGCTAAAATGTTCTGCTTCAAGTGCCATCGTGGTTTTAGATGGGTTCACCATAGATTCTGCATGACCTTGTGCACGTGGCAACAATTGGTCAAAGTAGAAATCAGCAACTTTGATTTTTGCTTTATAGAATTCAGGGGTTTCTGCACCTGTACCCGAAGCCAACTTTTCAGATGCTACTGCTGCTTGTTGTGCCCAATAGAACGCCATCATTGAATAACCAGAGAACATCAAGAAGTCTACAGATGCAGAAGACACGATGTCACGGTCTTTACGTGCAGCAAGCATGATACGAACAGTTAAAGCATTCCACTGCGCACATACTTTAGTTAAGTCCCATGCAAAACGACGCATGTATTTATTACGTGCATGCTGACCACAGAATTTTAAGATTTCAGCAGTGTATTCACGAACCACTTTACCTTTAGAAGAGAGAAGAACTTTACGACCAATTAAGTCGAGTGCTTGAATACCCGTTGTCCCTTCATACAATGTTGAGATACGTGCATCACGAGCAATCTGTTCCATACCGTGTTCTTTGATATAACCGTGACCACCAAAGACTTGCATACCTAAGTTTGCAGACTCAAGACCCATTTCAGTCAAGAAACCTTTCAAAATCGGCGTATAGAAACCAAGTTTATCATCATATTCATCAAACTTCGCTTGGTCACCTTGTGCAAGTGCATCCGCCATTTTATCTGCAAGCTGAGCCGCATGATAAATCATCGAACGACCACCTTCAGCAAAGGCTTTTTGAGTCAATAACATACGACGTACATCAGCGTGGTGAATGATCGCATCTGCTACACGATCAGGATCTTTTTTACCTGATAATGCACGCATAGACATACGGTCTTTTGCATAAGGTAATGCACCTTGGAAAGACAATTCAGCATGTGCAAGACCTTGAACCGCAGTACCAATACGTGCGGTGTTCATGAAAGTAAACATTGCATGTAAGCCTTTGTTGATTTCACCGATCAAGAAACCAGTTGCTTCATCAAAGTTTAACACTGCAGTTGCAGAAGCACGGATACCCATTTTGTGTTCAATTGAACCACAAGTCACAGGGTTACGCTCACCGACACTACCATCTGCATTTGGAATGAACTTAGGTACAATGAACAGTGAAATACCTTTTGTACCTGCAGGCGCATCTGGTAGACGTGCAAGTACGATATGTACGATATTTTCAGTTAAATCATGTTCACCTGCAGAGATGAAGATTTTTGTACCCGTGATGGCATAAGTACCATCTGCTTTCGGTTCTGCTTTGGTTTTAACTTGACCTAAGTCAGTACCACACTGAGGCTCAGTTAAACACATCGTACCTGACCAAGTACCCGCGGTAAGTGGTGGCATATACAGATTTTTTTGTTCTTCTGTACCAAATTGTAGAATCGTGTTCATACAACCCATGCTCAAACCTGGGTACATGGTAAATGACCAGTTTGCAGAACCCATCATTTCTGATTTTACAAGGTTGAGTGACATTGGTAAGCCTTGACCACCAAACTCTTCAGGGTAAGACAAACCTTGCCAACCGCCTTGGATAAATTGGTTATATGCTTCTTTGAAACCTTTAGGCGTTGTTACTTCGCCATCTTTAAAATGACAACCTTCTTCATCACCTGATTGGTTCAATGGAGAAAGTACATTTTCACAAAAATCTGCAGCACCTTCTAAAATCATATCAACCGTATCTGCATCGGCATTTTCGCCAATAGAGAGAGTTTTATAGTGAGCAGGGTAATCAAATACTTCATTCATTAAAAAGCGAATGTCACGGAGTGGGGCTTTATATGCTGGCATGTGTTTAATCCTAATTTAGAAATAGTTGTGGATTTAAAATCTATAGTTTCATTATTCATAACCATATGAGAATTGCATTGATAAGTCTGGCTAAAAAAAATGTCAGAAATGCGAATTTGAGAGATTCTGCACATGCGAAATTGTTTAATTTTTGATAGCCTAGAAAGGATTGTCTTTTATTATGTTTTTATACTTTTATTGATATAAAAATATTGACTATATTGGGTGGATTAAAATGCATTTAAAAAAAATTACATTATGTCTCATGGGACTAAGTTTATCAGCTTGTTCAAGTCATGTGATAAAAAACAATAATTTAAATGATAATAAAAGTACAAGTCAACGTGCTATTCAAGGCTTTAATGCGTTGTATGAATATCCAAGTTTTGATTATCGCGGGCAAGTTAACGTTCAATTTGTATCTGAACAAAAAGAGAACAAAGCCACAAAAAATGAGGTGAAAAAGTTAGATAAAGTCGTTGAACAAAAGGTCAATCAATATTTAAAAGAACAAAAAATAATGATCACCGAGGCACAAAGAAAAGATCTTTATCATGCAATTGCATCGCAAAATAATCCAAGCTTCCGAGATTTCTTTGGCAAAGGTGCAGATTATATGCAGAGCATTTTAAATGATCTGCAAATTCAATATGATGGATCTGTGAATTATCGTCAGAAAATTGCCTCATTTAATTTGGATACAAAATATAAGAAACCAAATTTATCGGTTGAAATGCGGATTCCAACCATTATTGATCTGAATAACCAGCGTTTTTATACGCATATTTTTTCTTTGATGCCTTATTTGGCAAACCCTCAAGATCAGGATAAATATGCTTATTTAGATTTTTCAAAATATAAAGATGATATTGAGAGAGTAAATGCTAAGGCTTTACTTGAGTTTTTAAAGCAATCTGGCGCAACAACGTATCTATTGGCTTCACCTGATCAACTTGAAACGATGTCGCTGAATACTGTAGAGAAACAATCTGGGATTGTTGAAAAAATTCGCTTAAAGACCAGTCTTGAAGAATTATTTTTACAAGGCAACTTATATACATCGGTGAATCGTCAATATTTTATGACTTCGGTACTGGGTTTTAACTCATCGAATCTGGCGAAAAATGTTGATGAGGCAGAAGACTCAAAATCAAAATCTACAAGCGCAGCAACAGAACATACTGAAATTGATGCAACAAGTGCCATGTATCAGTTATATGAAGCGATTAATCGCACGGCGCATAGTGAACTTGAAGAAGAGGGCGAAGGCGATTTAGTTACGCAAAATCACACGGATAATGAGCGTGAGACTGTTGATGAAGAAACAGAAGCTACGGATGATTCTGAAAATACAACGCAACTTTTGACAGAACAGCAGTGTGACGATTTGGCAAAATCAAAATCCAATGTACGTTTTGGCGATGTTAAATATTGTCAGGCTCAACATGAAATTGATGTATTAAGTGATCCAGCAGATCAAGGTGAGTTGTTGGTAGAGAATACTCAACAAAAACAAAATCGTACTGCATTGACCCAGAAGTTTACAGCTTTAGCGCAGGATCAACTGGTTGATGCTGCACAATTTAAGCAATTGTGGGATCAGTATCAAAGCGAAATTGATGCTAGTTTACCACCTAAAAATCAACGAAATCCGATGATTGTTGACTTGTCTCTAGACGCTCAAGGTCGCGTTGTGAAAGCCGATTATGATATGGAGATGGATTTTGGTAAATATGACCGACAATTGAAGATCAAAATGGATATGCAAATTTCCAATTATGGAAAAGCAACAGCTATTGATCAACAGGCTTTAAAAGAAGCAAAGCCATTTAAAGAAGTGTTTAAAGGCAGCTTTATGGAAAAGGCAGTCGGTGGTTTTGCAGGTGATTTATCTACTTCAGACAAAAAATCAGATCAAAAAAATCTGAGTTTAGATGAGCATTTGCAACAATTAGCCACGCAAGTGTATACGCAAACCAATTCTTATGAAAAAGCCTATAAAGCAGTCTTCATTGCTAAATTGACTGCGGAAAAACCTGTCTTAATCAAACAATATTCTGCAAAAGATTTACAAGAAATAGCAGCAATTTATGCATATTCTTATTCAGATGAAGAGGTTTATAACCCATCAGGTCAGGCGCTGAAACAGATTGAAGCGCTGAAGACGAAACATCATTTAGAAGAAGATGAACAATATGACGATGAGCTGGGCAATGCCATTGATGGCATCATTACCCAAGCGATGACTAGCCAAAAAAGTACTGCGGAAATTCTGAATTTAGCGAAAAAGTATAAAACAGCGGAAGCTGTGTTCGCACAATATTATATGCAGCAGTTTGGACTTGAAA
This sequence comes from Acinetobacter sp. WCHAc060033, assembly GCF_004209125.1. Lineage (NCBI taxonomy): Bacteria > Pseudomonadati > Pseudomonadota > Gammaproteobacteria > Moraxellales > Moraxellaceae > Acinetobacter > Acinetobacter sp. WCHAc060033. The sequence goes on from NZ_SGSW01000041.1 coordinate 12,689, forward strand.
ATACAGTCGAAAAAGATCAGCGAACTAAGTTGAATAAAACTGCACAGATTTTAGCAAAGTCTTATACAGCGTTTAAAAACAATCAATTTAATAATACTGTGGTTGCTGGTTTGGATGAAAACGCAGCAGAATTTATTGATTATGATTTGTATAAAAAAACCTATCAAGTTGTGAGCGATGCAAAGTTGAAATAATAGGTTGAGTGATTCCGTATTTTCAAAAGAAAAGAACCTCATCTGAGGTTCTTTTTATTCATTCAAAACTTATAAAAAGTCTTTTAAATTCGGACGGACACCATTCCAAATTGCAAAAGCTTCAATCGCTTGACCGACCAGCATGCCAAAACCTTCTGACGTCGGTACACCACGTGCTTTGGCTTGATCTAAAAAGCTAGACGGTTTGCCATAAGCCATTTCATAAGCATGATCAAAGCTTAAATTTTCAGGAAGAATCAACGCATCACCACTCAAACTTGCAGATGTCGCATTGATTACAATATCAAATTGACCATCTAACGCATCTAAACCAATCGCAGAGAGTTCTGCTTCAGGTACGGCATCTTTTAAATCAGCAATCAATTGTTCTGCACGTGCAAGGGTGCGGTTGGCAATAACAATCTTTCTTGCACCTGCTTTGACCAGCGGATAAATCACGCCACGGGTCGCACCACCAGCGCCAATAATCAAAATTTGGCTATTTTTAATATTCCAATCGAGGGCTTTGATCGCATCGACTAAACCTTGACCATCGGTATTGTCACCATGCAATACGCCATTTTCCATCCATAAAGTATTCACAGCTTTAGCAATTTTGGCACGTTCGGTGAGTTGTCCGCAGAGCGCAAAAGCTTGCTCTTTAAACGGAACAGTGACATTCATACCAACACCATTTTGCGTAAAAAAATCATTTACACAGGCTTCAAAACCGTCCAAAGGTGCAAGGCGTTTTGAATAATGCAAATCAATACCTGTTTTCTCTGCAAATGCATGGTGTAATTCAGGTGAACGTGAGTGTTCGATTGGGTTGCCAATGACTGCGAATTGTTTACTCATGTCAAATGTCCAAGTATTGAGTTGTTAATTTTAAATGTGGCAACAATATACGGCAAAAAAGATTTGGACTAAAGCATAGCGTTAGAATGATTATTTTAATTATTATGGGTTTAATTATTGTCGATATTGATAGTTAAGGGTTACAAATCCTAAAGATCATATTAATAAACATATATGAGATGTTGAGGCAAAGTCCAATAATTGCTATTGCCATTAAGCCAAAACCAAAATGATCATTGAATGCACTTTCAGAAAAGATCGTGGTGCTAATTGCTGAACACAAGGCAATCAGTAATGTCCCAAACATAATCATGGTGGGATTTGTTTTTTTATAGAGCATGAATAACTTCCTTGATGTTGTGAATGACATAGGATCAATAGTGGAATTAAAATCTCTAATGCTCATTACTGCAATCAGTTTACGTGAATTCATTTGGAAAGGGATAGTTAATTTAAATTTAAATGTCACAAGCTATGTACATTGACTTATCGATTTTTTATTAGATATTGTGAATAAACTTTAAGTTGAATATTGAGTAAAGTCTAAGCGTAAAAGCCCTAAATCGAGTTTAGGGCTTAAATCTATGTGATTATTCTGTCATTTTTACAAAATCTTTAACCAATCTTTAGGTTTGAGATAATAGTCCGTTAAGTGTTTCTCAGCACTATTCTCATCCCATTCAGGGCGATATGACCATCCTGCAAGTGGGGGCATGCTGACTAAAATGGATTCGATGCGTCCACCTGTTTGTAGACCGAATAAAGTTCCACGATCATAGACCAAATTATATTCTACATAACGTCCACGACGGTAGAGTTGGAAATCACGTTGCGCTTCGGTATAAGGTTTATTTTGATTGCGTTGGAAAATCGGTAGGATGGCTTCTAAGTAGCCATTACCCACTGCCTGAATATATTCAAAGCATTTTTCAAAATCCCATTGATTTAAATCATCAAAGAATAATCCACCAATACCACGTTGTTCATCACGATGTTTTAAATAGAAATAATCATCACACCATTGTTTGTGTTTGGTATAAACATCTTCACCAAAGGGTGCACAAAGATCATGTGCTGTTTGATGCCATGACAATACATCTTCATTATTTGGATAAAAAGGCGTGAGGTCAAAGCCACCACCAAACCACCAAATGGGTTCTTGTCCTTCTTTTTCAGCAACGAATAAACGGACATTGGCATGTGAGGTGGGTACATTTGGATTATTCGGGTGAATGACCAATGAAACGCCCATGGCTTGGGCTTTTGCACCTGCAATTTGTGGATGGCGTTCGGTGGCAGAGGCAGGCAGCTTGGAAATATTGATGTGTGAGAACATCACACCACCTTTTTCAATCACTGTGCCATTTTGTAAAACCCGTGAGCGACCACCACCACCTTCAGGTCGTTGCCAATCATCAATTTCAAATGTTGCTGTGCCACCACCAATTTTTTCTTGTTGTTCTAGGGCTGAACAGATCCGTGCTTGTAAGTCAGTGAGATAGTCGCGGACACGTTGTAAATCATTTGAAGTCGGATTCTGCATGACATCCTCAAAAGGGAAAATGAAAGGGCTAGCTACATCAAAACATAAAATGGTTTAAAAGGAAAATATCTGAGGATTCAAGTGCAATTCCGACTTTTCTACTAGGTTGAAATCTATTTACAAGCTCCGCACAATGCGCATGAAGCTTCGTAATTTCTTGAATGGTCGATTGAGCGTGAATATGAGTTGTTCTCTGATTCAAAAATATAATGTTGCAGGTCCACGTTATACCAGTTATCCCACTGTGCCGTATTGGGATGAAACAACATTTTCACTTGAGGCATGGAAGCAGACACTTAAACGCTCATTTGATGAATCGAATACAACAGAAGGTATTAGCTTATATATTCATCTACCATTTTGTGAAAGCTTATGTACTTTTTGTGGTTGCCATAAAAAAGTTACTAAACGTCATGAAGTAGAACAGCCGTATATTCAAGCCGTTTTAAAAGAATGGGAATTGTATTGTCAATTATTGGGCGATAAACCCAATATTAAAGAAATTCATTTGGGTGGTGGAACGCCAACTTTCTTTTCAGTTGAACATTTACAACAATTGATTCAAGGGATTCTAGCCAAGGCGACAATTGCAGAAGGGTATGAGTTTAGCTTTGAAGGACATCCGAATAATACGACAAAAGAGCATTTACAAGCTTTGTATGATCTCGGTTTTCGCCGTGTCAGTTATGGGGTTCAGGATTATAATGAAAATGTGCAAAAAGCCATTCACCGTATTCAACCTTATGAAAATGTTGAGCGGGTAACACAATGGGCACGTGAAATTGGTTATGAATCTATTTCGCATGATTTGGTTTTTGGTTTGCCATTTCAAAATTTGGAAGATGTTTTAAAGACTATTGATTTAACCAACGGTTTAACACCCGATCGTTTGGCATTTTATAGTTATGCACATGTGCCTTGGATTAAGGGTAATGGTCAGCGTGGTTTTAAAGATCATGATGTGCCCAAAGATGATGTTAAACGCACTTTATATGAAGAAGGTAAAAAGAAGCTTTTAGCGCACGGCTATCATGAAATTGGGATGGATCATTTTGCTTTAGCCAAAGATGGAATGTATCAATCTTTCCAAGCAGGAACATTACATCGTAATTTTATGGGTTATACCTCGTCTAAAACGCAAGTAATGATTGGTTTGGGCGTATCTTCGATCAGTGACAGTTGGTACAGCTTTGCGCAGAATGAAAAGAATATTGATGTGTATTATGAATGTCTTGAGCGCAATGAAATTCCTGTGGTGAAAGGGCATGTGTTAAGCATTGAGGATTTAAAAATCCGTCAGCACATTTTGAATCTGATGTGTACGTTTGAAACCTCTTGGGCGGATTCAACCATGGATTTTCCTGAGCGTGAGCAGGTGATTGTTCAACTTGAAGAGATGCAACATGATGGTTTGTTGCAGATTGAACAGGATCGGATTGTGATTACTGAGCAGGGTAAGCCTTTTGTGCGAAATATTTGTATGGCGTTTGATTTGCTTTTGAAGCGTCGTAAGCCTGAAACACAAATTTTCTCGATGACGATTTGATTTATTAGCTGAAGCTGGTTATCCAAATAAAACTTAATAAATTTAAAAGTGCTTAAATTGTTGTATAAAAATATTATTTATAAGTTTGCATAGCCCCAGTTATCTTGCAAAATTTAAATTAATTTGTGTAGGCGATGCCTCACTTTTGAAGGATCAAAAGTGACAAAAATCCTTTGTTGGGTCAGGGGTTCGTCCTGAACCCCGACCCAACGGCGACATCCATGTCGCCAATCGCGATAGCAATAATTACTAGACAGTTTTAATTTTTAATTTTTCAATAAAATTTAAAAATCATCTTTTTCATACATATGTGACATACGATCATGTTTGGTTTGTAAATAATCTTCATTAAATTTATTTAAACCCACGGTTAGGCCGACACGTTCAACCACATCAATCCCTAAATCGGTCAACGCCTTTAACTTCAAAGGATTGTTGGTGATCAACTTAACTTGTTTGACCTGTAAATGATCCAACATGATGCTACACATATCATACGTGCGTGCATCAGCAGGCAGATTCAATAACAAATTTGCATCCACCGTATCATGCCCTTGATCTTGCAAAGCATAAGCACGAATTTTATTGGTCAAACCAATACCACGACCTTCCTGACGCAAATATAAAATTACACCTTGACCTGCATCATTCATCATTTTCATGGTGTTGTGCAGCTGTGGACCACAATCACATTTTAAAGAACCAAAGGCATCGCCAGTTAAACATTCTGAATGAATACGAACAAGAACAGGCTCAGTGGGCGCAGTGTCCAAACCTTTAGAAAGCGCAACATGCTCTTCGCCAGTTTTAGGATCTTGAAATACAGAAATTTTAAAATCACCATAAGCAGTTGGTAATTTAGAAGTGGCAACAAACGCTATTGGCACAGAATATTCCATTTTTGTTGAGCAATTGGTTAAAGTATAACGCAATGCTTGGACTTTAGTAGAATCGTGTATTGTGATTTTATTGTGAAGTCTGGGATAAAAAATTTCTTTTTTGTGCAAAGCACGCGATAATAGTTGATATATAGATAGATTATTCAGGATAATTGACGCTACGAACACGCTTGTGAATTTGGAAACCATCCAATGACGCATCATTATAAATGTGGCTGATCGAATGTGATATGATTCAGTCTCACGATCATGCTAACCCGTGTACCTAGCTTAGATTTGCCAGGCTTTAGAAGGCTTTGCCACATATGTTGTATACCGAAATACCTAGTCAACGTCCTGTAACGCCTTTGTTGGATGCGATTGATCATCCTCAACAATTACGTCAACTTGAGCAAAGCCAATTGCCACAGGTCGCAGACGAATTGCGTCAATTTATTTTGTATGCTGCCGGACAAAGTGGTGGGCATTTTGGCGCTAATCTTGGCGTTATCGAACTCACTGTTGCATTGCATTATTGTTTTAATACGCCAGAAGACCGTTTGGTTTGGGATGTTGGTCATCAGGCTTATCCACACAAAGCTTTAACAGGTCGCCGTGAACAGCTTCGTACGATTCGTGCTAAAAATGGTTTGGCGGCTTTTCCTGCACGTGAAGAATCTGTATTTGATACCTTTGGTGTGGGGCATTCATCGACTGCAATTTCAGCAGGCTTGGGCATGGCTTTAGCCAGTCGCTATCAAAAATCTCCGCGTGAAGTGGTTGCCATCGTTGGTGATGGGGCGATGACCGCAGGTATGGCATTTGAAGCGATGAATGATGCTGTTGCTCACAATGCGGACATGATGGTTGTACTGAATGACAATGATATGTCAATTTCGCAAAGCACAGGTGGTTTTGCCAAGCATCTAGCTTCAATTTGGGAGCAAGGGCAGTTCGTTAATATTGATGCGCAAGGTCAAGCTTTTGTGCAAGATTGTCCTGAGTGGGATTACACCTCGCGTTTGCACGAATCTGCAACTGATGCTGCCGATAATCTATTTAAAGCGATTGGTTTTGATTATTTTGGTCCATTTGATGGGCATGATGTCGAGCAATTGGCACAAGTATTCAATGCCTTAAAAAAACGTAAAGGTCCACGCCTGATTCACATTTATACGGTGAAAGGTAAAGGTTTTGGGCCTGCGGAAGCAGATCAAATTAAATATCATGCGATTAGCAAACTAAACGCAAGCTCTACGAAAAATCCAGCGCCAAAGTATTCCGATGTGTTTGGGCAATGGTTATGTGATGAAGCTATACACGATGAAAAATTAATTGCCATTACCCCAGCGATGTGTGAAGGCTCGGGAATGGTTAAGTTTGCACAACAATTTCCTGAGCGTTATTTCGATGTGGCAATTGCGGAACAGCATGCGGTAACACTTGCCGCAGGCATGGCATGTGAAGGTTTAAAACCTGTCGTTGCGATCTATTCGACTTTCTTACAACGTGGTTATGATCAACTGATTCATGATGTTGCTTTGCAAAATCTTGATGTGACTTTTGCAATTGATCGTGCGGGTTTGGTTGGTGAAGATGGTCCAACCCATGCAGGTGCATACGATTATGCATTTATGCGTACTGTACCGAATATGGTGATCATGGCACCAAAAGACGAAAATGAATGTCGTCAAATGTTGCACACTGCTTATTTGCATCAAGGTCCAACGGCGGTGCGTTATCCACGTGGTAATGGTTTAGGCGTAGAAATTCAACAACAGTTGACCACTCTTGAAATGGGTAAAGCTGAAATCGTTGCTGAGTTTAATCTTGAGCATGATGAATGTATTAGCATTCTTGCTTTTGGTAGTCGTGTCAGTATCGCAGTTGAAGCGGCAAAACAACTTGCGAGTAAACTTGATCTTGCTGTACGTGTGGTCAATATGCGTTTTGTGAAACCATTGGATGAGCAAATCATTCGCGATTTGGCAGACAAAACCAGTTTATTCGTGACAGTAGAAGAACATGCCGTGATGGCAGGTGCGGGCAGTGCTGTGAATGAATTTATGGCACAAGCGCAAATTCTCAAGCCAATGTTAAACCTTGGTTTACCTGATGAATTTTTACCACAAGCCAGTCATGCTGAAATGTTGCAAGATTGTGGTTTGGATGCAAAAGGCATTCAAAATTCAATTGAACACGCTTGGACAAAGTTGGTTCAGCATATTTAAATCTATCTGCTAAATTGATGTAAATATTCATTAAAAATGAGTCACACTAAAATTTAGCAACAAATTTTCCCTAAAAGCCTCGATATTTGCTAAAATATCGGGGCTTTTATGCATTATTCTTTATCAGTATCTTCAAATTTGTAGTGGGTGTTCAATGGAACCTATGGTGGTGATGGCTGCGCGTGCGGCTCAATTAGTTGGTCAAGAGCTTTTAAAAGCGCATCAAAATCGTCATAAACTCGATCTACAAGTCGAAGAAAAAGGTATTGATGGTCCTGTAACACGTGTAGATCGCTACATTGAACAGTTAACTATTGATACGCTTCGTAAAAGTTATAAAAATCACAGCTTCCTTGGTGAAGAGTTTGGTTTGCAAGAAGGTAAAGGTCACGACGCTGATTGGTGTTGGGTGATTGATCCTTTAGATGGTACTTTAAACTTTATCAATGGTTTCCCTCATTTCTGTGTCTCTATCGCTGTTCAACACAAAGGCATTACTCAACACGGTGTTATTTATGACCCTGTGAAAGATGAGTTGTTCTCTGCGAGCCGTGGTCGTGGTGCAATGTTGAATCAACGCCGTATCCGTGTAAATGTAAAAGATAGCCTTGAAAATACCTTCATGGGTGTTGGTCATGCATTCCGTAAAATCCGTAATGGTGAAGTGGTTTCTTATGCGAAAAACCATTTTGATTCATTATTGAATGTCACTGAAGCGGGTGCGCAATATCGCCGTGCAGGTTCTGCTGCATTGGATTTGGCTTATGTTGCTGCAGGTCGTTTAGATGGTTATTTTGAACTTGGTTTGAAACCTTGGGATATCGCAGCTGGCGAATTGATCGTGAAAGAAGCGGGCGGTACTGTCGTTGATGCACGTGGTGGTTCTGATTCTATGGAAAACGGTCAAGTGATTGCATGTTCTATGAAAATGTTAAAACCATTGATGCAACAAGTTGTTCCTGCTTGGGGTGAAGCTGCGAAGTAATAACTTTGTAGATTAAACGAGTTTTAGAGAGCCTTCATGTGAATGAGGGCTTTTTTATGCGGATGATTTTTATATTTTCGGTTATATAGCTTTTAGCTTTTAGTTTTGAAGTGTATTGAATGTCCTTTCTCCTGAGAGGAGAGGGTTCGGGAGAGGTGTTTTATGAAAATCTCGTTTATTCCTTTGCAGAGTTGCATTAAAACAATGCTAATCCGCAATTCAGTACTTTAGGATTCATAAGATAATCAGCTTTTATCGAGTTAATGATCACTCACAGGAAAAAACAATAAAACTTCGTGACATTATTTTAAATTCTGCTATACTCCGCGCACGCACTAAATTTCGTTCATTACCTGAACATTCCTTCTATATTGTGTATGCGCGTCCGGTCCCAAGAGAGGACATTATATCGCGCCCCACCCAATCGCTAAAGCGATTCCTTCAGGTTGCGGCTGTAATCAAATGTGCGTTATACGCATCGTCGTTCTCGGATCGCCGCTGATTCTATATTTTCAGCGAATATTGCTGTGCCGCTTTTTGCCGATGTCCATCAGACCATATATATTTAATGGAGCACCCACATTCGGGTGAATATCTCTATGAGCAAAACTTTTGCTGATTTTTCTTTAGACGAGTCTTTACAGAAAGCACTTGAATCTCTTGGCTTTACTACGCCTACTCCTGTTCAAGAACAATCTATCCCTGCGGCTTTAGAAGGTAAAGACCTTTTAGTATCAAGCCAAACTGGTTCAGGGAAAACTGCTGCATTCTTACTTCCTACGTTAAACGCTTTAGCTGGTCAAGAAACTTTTGTACCGTTTAAAGAACGTATGAAAGCAGTTACACAACCAAATATCTTGGTAATTTCACCTACACGTGAACTTGCACAACAAGTGTGTCAAGACGCGATTGCATTTGTACGTCACATGAAAGGTGTACGTGTTGCTGCAATCATGGGTGGTATGCCTTTCGGTAAACAAATCCAACAATTAAAAGGCGCGCAAGTCGTTGTTGCGACTCCAGGTCGTTTACTTGATCTTGTAAACCGTCGTCAAATCAAACTTGATAAAGTTGATGCTTTAATTGTCGATGAAGCTGACCGTATGCTTGATCTAGGTTTCTCTGAAGACTTAGAAGCTATCAGCGATTTAGCATTAAACCGTAAACAAACATTGATGTTCTCTGCAACATTTGCACCACGTATCATTAACCTTGCTGAACGCATGATGAATGATCCAGAACGTATTGCAATTGAAACAGGTCATTCTACCAATACTGACATCACCCAAACTTTACATTGGACTGATGGCTTTGAGCATAAGAAAAAATTGCTTACCCATTGGTTAAATGAAGAAGATGTTGATCAAGCAGTTGTATTCGCTTCAACTCAAGAAGACACAGATATGCTTGCAGAAGAACTTTCTGAAGCAGGTCTTTCAGTTGTAGCACTTCACGGTGCAATGCCACAGACTGTACGTAACCGTCGTTTACGCAGTATTCGTGAAGGTCGTGCAAAAATCCTAGTTGCTACAGATGTAGCGGCTCGTGGTCTTGACGTACCAACAATTTCTCACGTGATCAACTTCGGTCTTCCAATGAAGAATGAAGATTATGTACACCGTATTGGTCGTACAGGTCGTGCGGGTCGTACTGGTAAAGCAATCACTTTAGCAACTTACCGTGAACGCGGTAAAATCCGTGCTTTAGAAGATTACTTAGAAGCGCGTTTAAGTGTTTCTGAAATCGAAGGTTTAGAACCATCTCCACCTCCTGCACGCGGTAGCCGTGATGGTCGTGGTCGTAACGGTGGCGGTCGTCGTGATGGCGGTCGTGGCGGTTTCGGTGGTGGTCGTCGTTTTGAAGGTGAATCAAACTTCAAACGTCGTGAAGGCGGTGATGATCGTCCACGTCGTAGCTTCGATGATAAACCACGTGGTGATCGCCCATCTTATGGCGAAGATCGTCCAAAACGTTCATTCGGTGGTGAAGATCGTCCACGTCGCGAATTCAATAATGACCGTCCACGTCGTGAAGGTGGTTTTGAAGATCGTCCACGCCGTGAGTTCAACAATGATCGCCCACGCCGTGAAGGTGGTTTCGAAGATCGTCCACGTCGTGAGTTCAACTCTGATCGCCCACGTCGTGAAGGTGGTTTTAACGATAAGCCTCGTTTTAACTCAAATGATGACAACCGTGGTAACAGCGTAGACTATAAACCACGTCGTGAAGGTAACTTCAACGATCGTCCGAAGCGTTCATTCGGTGGTGAAGATCGTCCACGTCGCGAGTTTAATTCAGACCGTCCACGTCGCGAATTCAACAATGACCGTCCACGTCGTGAATTTAACGAAGATCGTCCAAAACGTACTTTTGGTGATGATCGTCCAAAACGTGAGTTTGGTTCAGATCGTCCACGTCGTAAATTTAACGACTAATCGGATAAAGTTTAAAAAAACCAGCCTTAGGGCTGGTTTTTTATTGCAACATAGAAAATATTTGCTAGAATAATTGTGAATTGGTTCATTTTTTTTTAAATAATCGTTAAATGTGGTTTATAGCATGTTGAATTTGGCAAGCACTAACAATATTTTTGGAATCGTGATGCTATATATTTTTTCTACTTTATTGGTATCGAATCTTTGCTATCTTATTTATAGCCTTATTTTAGCTTGAGAGATTTTTTGATTTCCTATCTAACTTATTTTTTATAATTTAAATAAAAAGAAAAACACGCTAAATGAACTAAAAATAGATCAGAATAAGTAGATTTGATCCCTCCTATTATCTTTTAATTACAAAATAATAGCCATTTCAGAGTATAGTATGTGTGCTGATAAATGCAGGAAAATGTTCGGCTATGAATAAGCAAAGTTATGCCGAAGCTGAAGCTTTAATAGAAGTCAAAAATCTAAGCTTTAACCGAGGTGAACGCGTTATCTACGATAATGTCAGTTTACAGATTCGTCGTGGACAAATTACCGCAATCATGGGGCCATCGGGTACGGGTAAAACCACTTTACTGCGCTTGATTGGCGGTCAATTGACGCCAGATTCGGGTGAAGTGCTCCTTGATGGAAAGAATATTGCGTCAATGTCACGTGGTGAGCTTTTTGCCGCGCGTGCGCGTATGGGTATGTTATTTCAAAGTGGTGCATTATTTACAGACATGACAGTCTATGAAAATGTGGCTTTCCCAATTCGAGCGCATACTAAACTGCCAGAAAATTTAATTGCAGAATTAGTGGCGCTGAAGTTGGAGTCAGTAGGTTTACGTGGTGCTGAAAAACTGATGCCTGCTGAACTTTCAGGTGGGATGAATCGTCGCGTGGCTTTGGCCCGTGCGATTGCACTTGATCCAGATTTGATCATGTATGACGAACCTTTTGCAGGGCAAGACCCGATTGTGATGGGGGTTTTAACACGGTTGATTCGTTCATTACGTGAAGCCCTAGATTTAACGACGATTATTGTGTCGCATGATGTTGATGAAACTTTATCAATCGCAGATTATATTTATGTCGTTGCAGAAGGCAAAGTACAAGGTGAGGGTACGCCTGAACAATTAAAACAACATGCTTCGCCGTTTGTACAACAGTTTTTAACGGGTTCAATTGAAGGGCCTGTAGATTATCAATTTAGTCATCAAGCCTATTTAAGTAATGAGGTCGGTTCATGAATGCAATTGCCTTATTAGGTCGACGCGTTCTAGAACGTGTAGAGGGTATTGGTGTTGCAACACTGGTGTTGTTGCGCATTTTATTTTCAATGCCCACATGGTTAGGTGTAAAACTTTTTATTTATCAAATGTATCGAGTCGGTGTACTGTCGTTCTTGATCATTGCTGTGTCAGGCTTGTTCATTGGTGCAGTACTCGGCTTGCAGATGTATAACATTCTCGTCACTTTAGGCAGCGAGGCAATGTTGGGTGCGGCGGTATCGTTAACCCTATTACGTGAGCTTGCTCCAGTTGTTGCGGGCTTACTGTTTGCAGGTCGTGCAGGTTCTGCATTAACTGCAGAAATTGGCTTAATGAAAGCCACTGAGCAATTGTCTAGTATGGAAATGATCGGTGTGGATCCTTTAAAACGTGTGATTTCACCGCGTTTATGGGCAGGCATTGTGAGTTTACCGATGTTGTCTGTGATCTTTGCTGCGATTGGTATTATGGGCGGTAAAATGGTCGGTGTCGATTTTCTCGGTGCAGATGAAGGGTCTTACTGGAGTGGTATTCTCAGTAGTACCCAATTTATGAAAGATGTATTCAACGGTACCATCATCAAAAGTTTGGTATTCGCTTTAATTTGTACTTGGATAGCGGTGTATCAAGGCTATGCCTGTGAGCCAACGTCTGAGGGTATTGCAACATCTACGACACGTACTGTTGTGTATTCGTCTTTATGTGTTTTAGGTTTTGATTTCGTGTTGACTGCGGTCATGTTCGGAGGTGTTTAATGAAATCACGTACAAGTGAGTTGGCCGTAGGTGTTTTTGTCATCATCTTCGGTATTGCGCTATTTTTCTTGGCTATGAAAGTCAGTGGTTTAGTTGGTACAAATTTAAAAGACAGTTATGAAATGTCCGCAACATTTGACAATGTCAATGGTTTGAAGCCTCGTGCCAAAGTGACCATGAGCGGTGTGAAGATAGGACAGGTTGACTCGATTACACTTGATCCTGTAACACGTCAAGCGACTGTGAATTTCTCATTGGATGGCTCGTTGACTTCTTTCAATGCGAAACAGCTTGAGAAAGTGAAAGAAAACCTTATTGGTGATTTGCGTTATAGCGCAGACTATCAAGCGGCAACACCTGAGAAACAAAAAGAAATGGAAAAGCAACTGTTAAGTAACATGAGCTCCATCACCAATATTGATGAAGATGCTTATATTATGGTTGCGACAAATGGTTTGTTGGGTGAGAAATACCTCAAAGTTGTACCAGGTGGTGGATTGACTTACATCAAACGTGGTGAAAGTGTTGCCAATACGCAGGGTACTATGGATCTGGAAGATCTGATTAGCAAATTTATCACGGGTGGTGCAGGGAAATCATCGGATAAAGCAGATACATCTGAACAAGATCATTCTGCATCTACTGAAACAACTGATGCACAAACGTCATTCGTTGAATAAGCATTAGAGGAGTTATTTGAAATGAATATGCTTTTAAAACAAACTTTTACAGCTAGTATTTTGGCTACTATGGTTGCAACTGCTGCTCAAGCTGCGCCTGCTGAAGCTCCGCCAGCTTTTGTTAAACGTGTTGCTGATGGCTTAATTACGCGTTTGAAAGCAGATCATACAAAATTACAAAGCAATCCAGCATTAGTGAAATCCATTGTACGTCAAAACCTTGATCCTTATGTTGATGGTCAAGCATTCACGCGTATTGTGATGGGGACTTATGCAAACAGTAGTACACCTGCTCAACGTGCTCAGTTTGAACAAAACTTCCGTAATACTTTAATTGAAAATTATGGTAGTGCATTTGCGAAGTATTCAAACCAAAGCTATACCATGCGCCCTTATAAAGCGACTACGAGCAAATTTCCTGTCGTGACAATTGATTTCAATAACAAAGGTGAAAAAATCCCTGTGTCATTCCAATTGTCTGATGCGGGTAGCCAGTGGAAAGTTCGTAATTTGAATGTGTCTGGTATTGATCTTGGTTTACAATTCCGTAATCAGTTTGCTGCGAACGTAAAACGTAATGGCGGTAACCTTGATAAAGCGATTGCAACGTTTGAGCCAGATGCAGATGCAGCTGTAAAAAAATAAGCCCATAATTGAGATAGGTATACGCGAGTGATTGAGTTTAAAAATCAAGAACTATATGTCAGTGGTAAAATTGCTTACGAAAATGCTGAGAACTATTATTTGAGTGGTTTGAAGATAATTCAAAGTGAAAAGAATTTTCCGCTTACAGTAAACTTATCTCAGCTTGAACATGGAAGCACTTTGGCATTGTCGGTATTTGTCCAATGGTTGAGACAGACTCCTAATTTGCAAGGCTTACAGTTTAAAGCAGTGCCTGAAAAAATGATGAAGATCATTCAAGCCTGTCATTTACAAGATGATTTAAATTTAATCTGACTGTAAAAATAAAAAAGCACCGAAAGGTGCTTTTTTTATTGGATTTAAATTGATGTTTAATAAATAAGGTGCGTTTCTTGCGCTGTGCTTTGAAGCAATGCTTCAAAGCTTGCTCAAATCCATTTTTTCCATCTGAAGTAAATCAGTGGTCCAACGAAGAATGTAACTAGAATTGTAATGACGACATAAAAACTGGTCGTGCCATGTGCAAAAGGTAAAACCTCCGTGTTCATCCCATAAATACTGGCAATGAGCATCGGTGGCGCAAGCATACTTGGAAGTATGGAGAATCGACGAATCGTATCGTTCTGTTCAGTGTTAATGAATCCAGAAGTGGTATCGAGTAAGAATCGCACTTTTTGGAATAAGAATGCATCATGTTCTACCAGTGATCGTACGTCTTCACTGAGCTCTCGGATATCCGCGTCATAGATGTGACTACCTAAAGCACGTGGACGTGATAAAAAGGTCAGTACACGGCGTAAATCGATCAAACACAGTTGTGCTTTACCGAGCATGTCTTCTTTCTGTGCTAAACGGGTAATCATGTCATCCAAATCTAAGATTTGTTCACGATGACGGACGTTGAGGACTTCAGTTGAGTAAGACTCTAAGTCTCTGTGGATATCTTCCAAGATATCCGCAAGCTCATCTAACTTTGCTTCAAGTAAGCCCAAAAGGATCCACGTAGGGTCTTTATAATCGATTTCATAATCATTGCGACGTGCGCGTGCACGGAACGCACGAAATGCAACGAGCTTTTCCCCACGTAGGGTAAATAACCGATCTTTATGAAGAATGAATGCTACTGTTTGCACATTGGCAAGCATATTTGAGGTGTCTTCAGGATCACCTTCAACTTGGTAATTTTTATTTTTTGTTAAAAAATAGGTACTGATGTGTAGAATACCGTCATCATCACGGTAGAATCGAGCTGATGAAGAAATGTCTTCTAAGGATTTTAGCGTCGGTAAGTTTTGCTCATAGGCTTCTAAAACCCATTCTTGTTCTTCTGATGAAGGCGCAATAAGGTCAACCCACACCAATTCAGGGTGTAGATCAAATCCTCCGTTAATGGTTGCATCTTCTAAGCTACCGCGCTCAGTGGCGTAAAAGGCTTCAAGCATAGTGTCTTTTCTCCCTTGCGCAGTGTAGTGTCAATTTGATGTGTGTATTTTAGACAAGGATTTTAGGAAAAACACTGATTACATCGCTCTTTTGTAAAAAAAAATCTTGATCGCTTGTCTTTATTTGTAACATGGTTAAATTAAACTTAGGTTAAATTTATGAATTCTATTGCTATTTTTTGTGGTTCATCATTAGGTACTGATCAGATCTTTGCTGATATAGCGAAACTGACTGGTGAAACTATCGCCAAGCAAGGGAAAACATTAGTTTATGGTGGTGGTCGTTCTGGGCTAATGGGACTGGTTGCTGACAGTGCGTTGGCAAAAGGTGGTAAGGTCATCGGTGTTATTCCACAAAACTTGGTGGATGCTGAATTGGCCCATCCTCACCTCACTGAGCTGTATACAGTGAAAGATATGCATGAGCGTAAAACCAAAATGTCTGAGTTGGCAGATGGTTTTATCGCTTTGCCTGGTGGTCCTGGAACTTGGGAAGAGATTTTTGAACAATGGACTTGGGCGCAATTGGGCATTCACTTAAAGCCTTGCGCATTTTTAAATGTAGAGGGTTTTTATGATGA
Organism: Acinetobacter sp. WCHAc060033; assembly: GCF_004209125.1. Lineage (NCBI taxonomy): Bacteria > Pseudomonadati > Pseudomonadota > Gammaproteobacteria > Moraxellales > Moraxellaceae > Acinetobacter > Acinetobacter sp. WCHAc060033. Next base: position 28,724 of record NZ_SGSW01000041.1, read on the forward strand.
CCTATTTAAATTTATCCAGCTAAGTACAGATAAAGGATTCACCAAAAGTCGCTTTACCAATACTTTAATTCAATCTGATTCAATCGAGGTTATTTTAGAACAGTTAGAACGTTTTGTAGCGCCTGAGCCTAAATGGGGTGCACAAGAGCGTGAAATTCTGGATAAATTGGCTTAATGAAAAAATATAAATAATGCTTAAACACAATATATTGAATATTTTTTGAATTAATATCACAATATATTGTGTTTTAATTTTTTATACATCTTATGAATGTCATTACTGTTGCTGCCGCCATTATTCTCAATCAACACAATCAATTACTACTCGTACGTAAGAAGAATACGCAGTTCTTTATGCAAGTCGGTGGAAAGCTTGAGCCAAATGAAGCACCTGAACAGACTATGATTCGTGAAATTGCGGAAGAGATTAGTGTAAAGGCTGAAATTGAGCAATTTGTTGGGCGTTTTGAAACACGGGCTGCCAATGAAGCAGGACATCAGTTGATTAGTTATGTTTATCAGGTCAATCTCGATCAAGCACCGCAGATTGATGCAGAAATTGCTGAGATGAAATGGATTGATTTGGATGATCAGCAGACTTTACTTGCGCCATTAACCAAAGAAGTCGTGATTCCGTGGTGTAAGCAATATCTTGCAAGTACAAAAAACTCTCTCTAACTTTTTTCCAAGGGAAGGGAGGAGAGTTTTGTTCCAGCAACAGCGACACACGCACTATAAATCTGCTGACAGCCGAGTTTCTCTAAAGCTTGGTTCAGTGCATGAATCGAACTTCCTGTTGTGACTACATCATCAATGATCAGTACTTTTTTATACTTACGTTTTTCTGTGGTTATGATCTGAAATTGGTTTTCAATATTTTCCAGTCGTTCGATTCGGCTTAAGCCTTTTTGTGAATGTTGTGCAGCTCGGATTACAGGTTGCCACACGGGGATTTTGAGTTCTTGTGCCATAATTTTTGCAATGATTAACATTTGGTTATAGCCACGTTCTTTGAGTCGCTCTGTGGAAATAGGCATAGGGACAATGGCGTGAACTTTAGGAATTCTTAAATTGAGTAGGCTATGTGCGAGTAGGTTTTGATATTGTAGTTGCTGTTCGTATTTGTAGGTTTGAATAATTCGATCGATCGGGAAGTCGTAGTGATGTGCGCAAAGGATGCTGTGTTCATGACGTGCGATGTGTTGTTTGTACCACGGTAGTTGTTCCCAACAGTCTGTACAGAGTGAATGTTGGTATTGGCGATCGATGCCACAGAGTAGGCAAGGGGAGATGCTTTGTACGCTTTTGTGGAGTAGTAGTTGATTGATGAATGAGAGCATTTTTTATTCTGATTTTTTTATGATTTGATCATTCTAATAATAACCATACTTGACTTATAAATCTATTTTTGAATTGGAGGTGTGTTGATTCATAATGAATTAGCACAGCCACATATTTTAGATAAAAGTTGCAATGTATTTGTGTAGGCGATGCCTAACTTTTGAAGGATCAAAAGTTACAAAAATCCTTTGTTGAGCAAAGGGGACTCCTGTCACCCTTGCTCAACGGCGACATCCATGTCGCCTTACGCGATAGCAAAATTACTCGAGGTTTCTAATATTAAGTTCTGTTTGTTAAATCACACATACGCATATCTTGGTGCTTCAGGTAGCCATCGCTTTAACAAGGCTTCAGCATTTTCAGGATAGTCTTTTAAAACTTGTTGTGCGACATGGTGAGCTTGGCTGAGTAAGTGATCATCTCGCTCAAGTTTGGCGACACGGAACCCCATATCCCCCGTTTGCTTTGTTCCAAGTAATTCACCCGGTCCACGAATTTCTAAATCTTTTTCCGCAATGATAAAACCATCATTGGTTTCACGCATGATGCGTAAACGTTCCTGCCCATTTTGTGACAGTGGATTTTTATAAAGTAAGGCACAGAAACTTGCTGTGGCACCACGTCCGACACGACCACGTAATTGGTGAAGTTGAGAAAGCCCTAAACGCTCCGCATTTTCAATGACCATAATTGAGGCATTGGGCACATCAACACCCACTTCAATGACCGTAGTTGCGATCAATAGTTGTAATTCATTGTCTTTAAACTGCTGCATGACCGACTGTTTTTCATCAGCTTTCATTTTGCCATGAACCAAGCCGATATTTAGTTCAGGAAAGCGATCTTTAATTTCAGCATAAGTGGCTTCTGCAGCTTGAGCATCCAGCGTTTCAGATTGCTCAACGAGGGTGCAGACCCAATAGGCTTGTTTACCCTCAGCGCAGTTTTTGGCAATGCGTTGTAAAACTTCTTCACGACGATCCAGTGGAATGGTCACGGTTTGAATCGGGGTACGTCCAGGCGGTAATTCATCAATCACTGATGTATCTAGGTCACCATAAGCAGACATGGCTAAAGTACGTGGAATTGGTGTTGCAGTCATCACCAGTTGATGCGGGGTAGTATTGTCCACGCCTTTATTACGCAGTGCTAAACGCTGATCTACCCCAAAACGATGTTGTTCATCAATGATCACTAAACCGAGTTTGGCAAATTCGACATTGTCCTGAAAAAGCGCATGTGTTCCCACGATGACATTCGCCGTACCATCTTTTAAAGTTTGTTCTGCTGCGGTTCGGGCTTTGCCTTTTTGCTTACCTGAAAGCCACGAAACATTTAGCCCCAAAGGCTCAAACCATTTCTTAAAGTTTAGATAATGTTGTTCCGCTAAAATCTCAGTCGGTGCCATCAGTGAGACTTGCCAACCTTCTTCCAAAGCATGACAGGCGGCAACACCTGCAACCAAAGTTTTTCCTGCGCCGACATCACCTTGTACAAGACGTAACATGGGTTTGTTTTGTTTTAAGTCTTTAGCGATTTCATTGGATACACGTTTTTGAGCATTGGTCATTTCAAAAGGTAGGCTTGCCAGAAGTTGTTTGGCAAAGCTTTTACTGTAGGAAAATGACGGTGCTGCGATCTGCTGAATATAAGCACGGCGGGTCAGTAAGCTGATTTGATGCGCTACCAATTCTTCAAAAATTAAGCGTTGCTGTGCAGGATGTGAACCTTGCGACAGTTGCAACATATTGGCATCCACAGGGGGATGGTGAATATATTCAAGTGCTTGATTGAGTGCATAACCATTGGTGAATTTTTCAGGTAACAATTCAGGCAGGTCATCGGCATGATGATTCAGTGCCTGTTTGACGTATTCACGTAGTTTCGGCTGAGTTAAACCGTCCGTTGCAGGATAAATCGCGGTCAATTCAGTTTGTGGTAAAGGTGTATGTTCGGTAATGAGCTGTATTTCTGGATGATAAAGTTCTAAACCACGCGCACCGACACGTACTTCGCCAAAGATTCTTAAACGGTTGCCTGCTTTAGCACGATCCATGAGTGCTTTATAAATATGATAAAAGCGTAAGGTGACTTTGCCGTAATCATCCTGCAATAGAATCGCCATCGACTTGCGTTTTCCAGGTGGCATGTCAATGGATTTGACCACACCTTCCATGAGATAGCTTCGCCCAACCTGTAATTGGTTCATGGTAATGATCGTGCTACGATCTTCATAGTCACGGGGCAGATGAAACAATAGGTCGTCTGTGGTGAATATATTCAGTTTTTCAAGTAGCGCAGCGGCGGCATTGCCAACCCCTTGCAATTGATGGACGGCAGCCATGTCCCCTCAACTTAGGTTCGTAACGAATATTAATATTGAATAATCATTTATGTGCTAATCAATTCTTTTCGATGGAGTCTTACAACTAAGGTTTTGATTAAGGGATTAGCCTTCGGCTCGAGGTACTTTTGTTTTGGCAAAAGTACCCAAAACCATTGTCATCCGCAAAACTCGTTAACTACCATCACTAAAACAAGTAATTCGCAAAAACATTATCTATTAAAAGAAGTCCTGCCTCAAACAGTTGCGGATGACGTTATCGCGTATCCACATTTGATCTATGAGCCAAGTATGCTATAGGTATTTTGTATAAAATTAACTAACAGCTTAAATGTATAGATTTAAATAGGTCGTTTGATGCATATTCTATTTGTCGGTTATGGTAAAACATCGCAGCGTGTTGCTAAACAATTATTTCAACAAGATCACCAAATTACCACAGTGAGCCGTAGTCCGAAAGAGGATGATTTTGCTGAGCATTTGATTCAGGATATTCAGCAACTTGATTTATCACAGCTCAAACCTGTCGATACTGTTTATGTACTCCTTGCGCCATCTCGAAATACCACTTTAAGTTCAGTTGAAGCGTATCAACAGACTTATGTGGATTCTGTTCAGCCAATTGTAAGTGCTTTAAAAAATCATCCTATTCAACGAATCATTGTGGTGTCATCGACTCGTGTTTATGGTGAGAATAACGGTGAGATTATCAATGATGATTCGCCAGCGATTCCGAGTGATGAACAGGGGAAATTACTCTTGAAAATGGAGCAATTATGGCAACAGGCTTATCCTGAACAATGTGTGATTGTACGTCCGACAGGGATTTATGGTACTTCGACTGTGAGAATGGTGAAGCTTGCGGAAACTACGAAAAGTTATCCGAATATTCATTGGTCAAATCGGATTCATATCGATGATCTAGCGAGTTTCTTAGCGCATTTGCTTCACGTGGAACATCCTGAAAAATCTTATATTTGTACCAATAATAATCCTCAACCTTTACATGAAATGATTTTAAAGATTCAAAGAGAGTTGGGTTTACTTGAGTTGGTTTTGGAGAGTGAAAGGGAAACAGGGAAAAGGATTTTTTCGAAGGAGGGTGGTGGTGGATAGGTTTGGGCAAAAAATAAATTACTTAATTCTTTTTTTATAAGTTATTCCATATACTTAGTTAATTTTTAATGATATATAGTGGTTAAAATCACATCAGTTATTGTAAGGTAATATGGCTAAAATTAAACAAATTAGAGTGGACTTTTTCAAAGTCCATGTAGCGCATGGTGGTAGGATTACTAATGCCTATGACGGTTTCTTAGAAATGATAAATGGCGCAATATCAACGGTGTTTACCAATAAAGGTTATACAAGAGAATTATATAAATTATCTGAAACGACAAGTGGGGGGATTTATGG
>NZ_SGSW01000042.1:0-31447 GCF_004209125.1 Acinetobacter sp. WCHAc060033
TTGGCTTGCGGGAATCAGTTATCAAATTCCTGAATATGCGTTTAAAACTGCGCTCACCTATCGTTCTAAAATCGAACATAAGGCAAGTATTACAGAAGACCTTTATGGTCAAAATTTAGAATTTGTTCCTTTTGCCAAAACAACAATCAATACACCACAATCGGTGAATTTAGATTTTCAAACAGGCTTAAGTCAACACAATTATCTCTACAGCACATTGCGATGGGTCAATTGGAAAGATTTTAAAATCCAACCCACTCAATTTGGTACTGTCATCGACTATTACGTTTCACTTTATCCTACGACAGCAAAACCATTTAATTTAGTTGAATATAAAAGTGATCAATGGTCAGCAAAGCTTGGACTTGCACATAAGTTTAGCGAACACTGGATCGGTGCAACTGAAATGCTATGGGATTCGGGCACGGACAATCCCGCAGGAACACTTAATCCATCTAATGGATATTATGGTTTAGGGGTTGGAGCGGTATATAAACCAGATGAAAATTATTATTTCACCTATGGGATCAATTATATTTACTTCAATAAAGCTGATCTCGACTCACTGAACCCCTTCAATTCAGTCACGCAAAATTCAACTTTATCTGGGGTTAATAACAATTACGCTTTTGTGCATGGAATTAAGTTTGGTTATCACTTTTGATTTATGTTTTAAAGGTATTATCAATATTCATTACGCATAAAAAAACGAGCCGAAGCTCGTTTTTGGATTCTAAAAAGAATCTAGAAGCAATTACCAGTTATAGCTGATACCTACTTTACCAACAGGCATCCATTCGTATTTGTCATCATTCGCAATTTTGTATTGCTCTTTAGCAAGTTCGTTATCTAAGTTACCACCGATATTTGAAGTTGCAGAACCAGACACACGTTCAAGTTTTACACTAGGGTTACCTGTATAGTAAGCACCTACCTCACCAAATACACCAATGTTCTTCGTGATTTTAGGCGCGAAACCAAAACCTACATAAGGTGCAAAATCATTGTCATAATTTTGTTGACCTTTGATGTGTACACCATCAGCACCTGCTTGGAAGTCTGTATGGTTTACGGTAAAATTACGACCTGGGCTTACTTTACGCTCTAAACCATATTCGTTATCAATATAGCCTACACCAGCAGCAACATATAAACCTTGTGCCCATACATTTTGGCTTGCACCCCATGGACGAATTTCTGCATTTAAATATGCAAGTTTATTGTCCATATCTAGGTCATATTTAGAACCATTAACTTTAATGTCATCTGACCAAGAAATGTCACCGCCGTTATAACCAAGCGCCAAACCTACATAAGGATTTGCTGTCCAAAGTAAAGCACCACCATAACCAGTTGTACCCACTTCTAAACGTGCACCTGTAGGAAGTAATTGATTTGCATTAAAAACATTACCTTGGTTTACAACAGCTTCATCAGCCATTGCAACGCCTGATGCCAATAATGCAGTTGCAACTGTTAGTACTTTTAACACTTTCATTTCTATCTCCTCAAATTAAACATGAGTTTGTTCTTTAATCGTTAATGTGTTTCGACTCAAACGCATAATATGTGATTTGATTGACGTAATTAAGGTGAAAATTGATTACTTTTTGTTAACTTTTGATACAATTTAACTTTAATATTTGTTTATAAACACTTTCTTTTTTAAGAAATAGTTGAGCTAAACAACTTTTTTAAGCAAATTTTAAATTTCATCGTGAGTTTTTTAAATTGAAGTCCGATTTTATATCTAAACCCAGTGCGATTTAGTGTAGAATCTTTAAAATTTTTTTGGAAAGAAGAACATGACTCAGCTTTCAACGATCATTGAAGAAGCGTTTGAAAATCGTGCTAACTTTACTGCTGCAGACTGTCCTGCTGAAGTACGCCAAGCTGTTGAACAAGCGATTGCTGGCTTAGATAACGGTAGTTTACGTGTCGCTGAAAAAATTGATGGTGAATGGGTTGTTCATCAATGGTTGAAAAAAGCGGTTCTTTTATCATTTAAACTCAATGATAATAAACCAATTGAATCATGTGATCTTCAATTCTATGACAAAGTAGATACTAAATTTACAGGTTGGACTGAAGCACAATTTAAAGCCGCTGGCGTACGTGTTGTACCGCCTGCTGTTGCCCGTAAAGGCTCTTTCCAAGCAAAAAATGTGGTGTTGATGCCTTCTTATGTCAATATCGGTGCTTATGTTGATGAAGGCACAATGGTGGATACTTGGGCGACTGTAGGTTCATGTGCTCAAATCGGTAAAAATGTACATCTATCAGGTGGTGTAGGTATTGGTGGCGTTCTTGAACCACTTCAAGCGAATCCTACAATTATCGAAGATAACTGTTTCATCGGTGCACGTTCTGAAATCGTTGAAGGTGTAATCGTTGAAGAAGGTTCTGTGATTTCAATGGGTGTTTTCATTGGTCAATCGACTAAGATTTTTGACCGTGAAACTGGCGAAATCCACTATGGTCGCGTACCAGCGGGTTCTGTAGTCGTATCTGGTAGCCTTCCATCTAAAGATGGTACTTGCAACCTTTATGCTGCAATCATCGTAAAAAAAGTCGATGCTAAAACACGCGCTAAAACAAGCCTGAACGAATTACTTCGTGAAGACTAATTGATAATCACGAAATATCAATCGTTTTGCGGAACCTAATGTTCCACGGAGTTTGAATCGCTCCTCATCTCTACGGTCAAATTTGATCGTAGAGATTTTTCATTTTGTAAGCTGTGGTAAATCTCATGAATGCTCTTCGTTCTTCAACTATTCCTGTTTCTGATCCGTCTGCGGGGTTACGTATTACGGAGATCTTTTATTCGTTACAAGGTGAAGCCAATGCCGCGGGTTTACCGACTGTTTTTATTCGTTTAACTGGTTGCCCTTTGCGTTGTACCTATTGTGATACAACCTATTCGTTTGAAGGTGGCGAACGTCAGTCACTTGACCAAATTATTCAAACCACATTAGATTTTAAAACACCATATATCTGTGTCACTGGTGGTGAGCCACTTGCTCAACCCAATGCTTTGCCTTTAATGCAACGTCTTGCAGATCTCGGTTGTGAAGTATCTTTAGAAACCAGTGGTGCCTTAGATGTATCTAAAGTTGACCCACGGGTTTCAAAAGTTTTAGATTTAAAAACACCTACTTCAGGTGAAGCTGCTCGAAATTTGATGAGTAATCTAGAACATCTTACTCAGCATGATCAGATTAAATTTGTGATCTGTAATCGAGAAGATTATGAATGGTCAAAGCAGCAAGTTGAACAGTTTTTGTTAAATGAAAAAGTCAGCACTGTGTGGTTCTCTCCTGCTTTTGCTGTTGAAAAAGGTGCTGTTCGTTTACCACAACTCGCACGTGATTTAGCTCAATGGATTTTAGAAGACCATCTCCCTGTTCGTTTCCAATTGCAATTACATAAATTGCTTTGGAATGACGAAACTGGTCGTTAATCCCTCGTCTTACTTATTTACCTTTTGTTATTTGTTTTAATTAATATTTTGGAGAATTGGATATGCGCCCTCGTGCCATAGTCTTACTATCTGGTGGTTTAGACTCAACAACTTGCTTAGCTTGGGCTCAAGCCAATTATGAATGCATCGCTTTAAGTTTTATGTATGGTCAGCGTTCAACCACTGAACTAGATGCAGCACGTGCTTTAGCACAACGCGCGGGTGTAGAACATCGGGTCATCAATATTGATTTAGGCAATTTAGGTGGTTCAGCACTTACAGACCATAACATTGATATCCCTGATCATGAAACTGATGGTATTCCTGTAACTTATGTTCCAGCACGTAACACGATTTTCTTGTCTTATGCACTAGCAGCAGCAGAAGTTTTTGATGCGCAAGCAATTGTGATTGGTATCAATGCTGTTGATTATTCAGGATATCCTGACTGTCGACCTGAATTTATTGACGCCTTTGCCAATATGGCGCGTTTGGCAACCAAAGTTGGTGTAGAAGGAAAACCTCTTAAATTTGAAACACCTCTGTTACATTTATCCAAAGCGAATATAATACGCTTAGGCATCGAACATGGCGTAGACTATAGTCAAACGGTTTCATGCTACCAAGCAGATGACCAAGGACGCGCTTGTGGTAAATGCGATAGCTGCCGACTTCGTAAACAAGGTTTTATGGATGCAGGTGTTGCAGATCCAACTCGCTATATACCGCAATAACAAGGTACATTTTATGAAAAACTTAAAATCAGGTCTTATTCTTTCAACTTTATTTTCAGCTTCGGCTTTAATGGGAACAGCTGCTTTTGCTGCTGAAGCAAATCCGCTTCAACAAGCTTATAAAAGCACCAATGTAAAATCAGCGCTTGTGAATGTATGTAAAACTGAAACAGCGAAAGGTGGAAAACTGACTTCTGCTGAAGTCAGCAAATTCTGTGGTTGCCAAATTGATGCTCAAGGTAAAGTGACTGAAGCTCAAAAATGGGAAATCCAAAGCGCTGTAAACCAAAAGAAAAACCCATCAAGTTTAGCTTTTGTACAGCAACAAAATAAAGAACTTAAAGCATGTTTCGGTCCTCAGTTAACCAGCAAGTTAGAAACTTTAACTGAAGCTGCGATCAAAGCTGCTCAAGCGAAAAAATAATACCGAATAAAGGAAGCCTGCGTAATGCAGGCTTTTTTTCGCATTTGATTTATACACCAGCTTTAAAAAAAGCATTACAAGCCTGCCCATGCAAAATTCAACTCACTCTTCCATTCAACCACGTAAATTCGTCGCATCTTATAGCGGTGGCAAAGACAGTAGCCTTGCCTTGTACTATGCAATGCAGCAAGGTCAAGCCGTTGCCTTAATCGTTACCTTAGATGAACATGGTATTCGCTCGCGTTCACATGCGATGCCACTTGATATTATTGATGCACAAGCAGCAGCATTGGGACTGCCTATTCTCAAAACCACAACCACGTGGGAAAGCTATGAATCACAGTTTCTCAACGTCTTGGCAGAAGCCAAAGACTATGGTGCTGAAGTTTTAGTTACAGGTGATATAGACTTAATCGGTCATGCGGAGTGGAATCAATCAGTTTCTGCACAACAACAACTTGAACTGTGGATGCCTTTGTGGCAAAAGCCACGTCATCAAGTGGTCAATGAACTGATTCAGCTGAAATTTATTTGTATTGTCGTGACAGTCAATCTAGACCTTGGAATGACCACGGAAGATTTAGGTCGTGTGATTGATCATGACTATGTCAATGAATTAGTTGCACGTGGTATAGATCCTTGTGGAGAATCTGGTGAGTTTCATACCACCGTAATTGATGCACCGATATTTAAAAATCCGCTTTCAGTGCATAAAGGTGCTATTCTTTATCATCAAAATTATGCCTTTTTAACGCTTGAATTAGAAGCTTCGTAAATTTAAGGAATGACAATGACTGAACAAATCCAACTGCCGAATCAAAGTTTTCCGACCACTACAGGTGAAATCAATCTAACTGAACTGAGTACAGAATGGCTGGTTTTATATTTTTATCCAAAAGATAATACGCCTGGTTGTACCACACAAGCTGTTGGTTTCTCATGTATTAAAGATCAATTCGATGCATTGAATACCACCATCATCGGGGTATCTCGTGACTCAGTCAAAGCACATCAAAACTTTACGGAAAAGCAAGCTTTAACCATTAATTTGATTAGTGATAAAGAAGAAGAACTCTGCAAACATTTTGACGTAATTCAAGAAAAAAATATGTATGGTAAAAAAGTGATGGGGATTGAACGCTCAACCTTTATTTTCCATAAAGGTCAATTGGTTAAAGAATATCGTAAAGTTAAAGCTGCAGGGCATGCTGAACAAGTTTTAGAAGACTTAAAAGCATTACAAGCGGATTAATATTATTAATGGAAAGCCCCTTCCCTTGCGCCATATATGGCTCAGGGATGAGGCGCTTGCTTCGCAAGAGGATGAGGGAAATTTTAAATAACCAATGAAATCGCAATTCCCCACATCACCACTCCAATGATAAAATCTAATATTTTCCATGCTTTAGGATTTTGAAAAATAGGCAATAATAATCTCGCACCATAACCCAGCGTAAAAAAGAATAACCAAGATGCTGTGATTGCACCCATTGCAAAATACATTGCTGTCTTCTCGAACTTTGTCGAAATTGAACCAATCAACACCACGGTATCCAGATACACATGTGGATTCAGCCAAGTTAATGCCAAACAAATCAGAATCATTTTGAATAAATTTGATTCACTATTTTCACTCGGTAATAAACTGCTTGAGGTTTTAAAGGTTTGAATAAAATGTTGCGCGCCGTAAAAAAATAGAAACGTCGCACCAAAATACTTCGCCCAATTTATAATTTCAGGATGACTTTGTACTACATGTGAAAAACCCAGTACGCCCAATAAGATCAAAATCGAATCTGAAGCTGCACAAATCGCACACAGCCAAAAAACATATTGCTTTTTTAAGCCTTGCTTGAGGATAAATGCATTTTGCGCCCCAATCGCAATAATCAGACTGAATCCTACAGCCATCCCCTGTATATAACTCTGCAACATTTAACACTACACTTTTAACATTTCGATCAATCACGCTATTATCTTCACTTATGCTATAAAGTGAGTATTTCTAAATAAATATAATCATTACTGAGTTTTTCTTAGCTTTAATAACTATGTTATTTTTAGTCAGAGATCTTTAATTCTTCGATAAATTAATGATCTTTAGCAATTAATATATCCACCTTTGCAATAGAGTCGATTGGAAGATGTTACAAAGTAAACATAGTGAAGCATTCTTAGCTGTCGCAGAAACAGGAAGTTTTGAACAGGCTGCACAGCGTCTAAACATCACAGCGTCTGCAGTGACATTACGCTTACAGAGCTTGGAAAAAAGTCTAGGGCATCTGCTTATTGTTAGAGAACGCCCCTGCAAACCAACACAGGTTGGACAATCACTGTTGCATTATTTACAACACAGCAAATTGCTTGAGCAGAACTTTTTGCAAAATTTGACAGGGCAAACAGCTTCTTCTTTTTATCAGGTCAATATCGCAACCAATGCGGATTCTTTAGCAACATGGCTATTGCCTGTTTTAAAATCGTGTCTAGTTGAAAATCAAATTGTGGTGCATTTTCAGGTCGATGATCAGTCACAGACGCATCATTTACTTGAAGCCGGATTAGTCAATGCGTGTGTGACCACAGAAGCCCAAGCCATGAAAGGTTGCAGTGCAGCGTATATTGGCACTATGCATTATCATTTTGTCGCGACCCCTGCGTTTTGTCAGCAATGGTTTAAAAATGGTGTCAATCGTGAATCAATTCGGCTCGCACCTGCCCTTATTTTCAATCCCAAAGATGGTATGCATACTGATTATATACAAAAGAATTTTGGTTTAAATATCGCACAATATCCACATCACTTTATTCCCTCATCACATGGTTTTGTCGATGCGATTGCTATGGGCTTAGGTTATGGCTGGTTACCTTATTATCAAGCCAAAGATTTTTTTACTAATGGTACTTTGATCGAAGTTTCTCCAGCACTTCAAATTGATTTGCCACTCTATTGGCATCATTGGAAACAACAATCCAAACAGCTTGATCAAATTACCCAAGTGCTAAAAACAACGGCACAAAGTATTTTGCAATAAGGATGTATAGGGACAATAATGCATTAAGATAACATCATTTAGATTTATAAATCACATGCAACACGATGCTCTATTGTGTTTTCCATTGTCCATTCACTTGAATATTCACTTTTTCTCCGACACCACCCACAGCTTTTTTCATCCCAAAATCACTACGGTTAATCGTCGTAGATGAATTAAAATCCAAAAGTTTCGGATTACTCGTATTCGGTTTAATCGTCGCATCAAATACGATTGATTTAGTCACATTACGTAGCGTTAAATTGCCAAGAATTTGATACTTATTGTTTGAAAGTGCTTTAAAACTTGTACTTTTAAAAGATACTGAAGGATATTTAGCCGCATAAAATAAATCCTCACCAAAGATCATATTCTTCAAGGAAGATTTATTGATGCTTAGGCTATTTACATCCATTACAAATTCAGTCGATGCTTTTTGTGGTGCTTTTACATCAAAGTTAAGTGAAGATTGCACACGCTTAAACTGCCCTTTGACAATGCTTATTCCCATTGAATCTATATTGAACCCAACCCGACTCGACGGCGTTAAAGTCCAGTTTGTGGCAAATGCGCTTGTACTCAATACAGCAGTTGAAAAAATAACAGCTTTGGCAATTTTTTGATTCAATCGTTTTTGATTCAATTGCATGATATATCCTTAACTTTGTTTTAGCTTATAAACAGTTGAATGGCTGTCTTTACGCTCTACAAGGATCCATTCTATGCAATAAAGTTAGAGATTCGATTTGTCCTGAGTGTCGAATTTGTGTTGCAATTGTTGATACATATCACTTTTTTTAAAGTTTTGTAAAAATTCTATCGTTCCTTGTGGAAATTCAGTGTGTTTAATTTCACCTCGATAGTATGCTTCTCGTAATGGTGTAGCAGAAATTGAACCAACTAAGCTGTCTAATTCAACCATTTCCCATTCAGGAAATAATTTTAAATAATAAGATGAATCATCTTTGAAATGACCGATTAAACCGACTTTATCTTGAGGTTTGACGACTTCATTGACCAATGATTTTACTAATTTAACCCATTTCACATCATTATAAACATCAATCACATGCACGAATTTAATACGTTTTTGATCGGCTTCAGAAAAATTCGATAAAATCATCTGTTCCCGTTCTTGGGCAAGAAAAGGATTTTTGGTATTGCGCTCATTCTGTGCTGAACCGAGTGCCAAAATCACGTATTGGCTTTGTTGTAATGCAATACTCACGGTTTGCATATGTGCCAAATGAAAAGGCTGAAAACGTCCAATATAGACAAGATCATCAAATTTATAAGTCATAAAAATCATTTTTTATGAACTCACCAGTTGCAACATATTTTCAAATATGCGACATAATGAGGGCATAAAATCCAATTAAATTTTAAAGCAAGGATAGTACGATGACACTTCGTTGTATTCAACAACCGCATCAACATTTAAACGCAAATTTAGAAAATGGTGTACTGACTTTATCAATTAACCGACCAGAAGCAAAAAATGCCTTGTACGGTGAATTGTATCTTTGGATTGCGTCAGCTTTAGATGAAGCAGATCAAGATAACAGTGTCCGTGTTGTGATTTTGCGTGGTGCAGATGCTGACTTTAGTGCTGGCAATGACATGAAAGACTTTCTACAGTCTTTACAGAATAAACAAGAAGGTAAAGAAGGTGATGGACCTCCTTTTGTGTTATTAAAAGCAGCAGCACGTTTTTCTAAGCCTTTGATTTGTGCAGTGCGCGGTGTTGCAATTGGGATTGGTGTAACGATTCTTCTGCATGCAGATCTCGTCTATGCAGACAATACAGCCCTCTTCCAAATTCCATTTGTCAGCTTAGGACTTTCTCCTGAAGGTGCTTCGAGCAAACTGCTTATTCAACAAGCGGGCTATCATAAAGCGGCTGAATTGCTTTTAACTGCGCAGAAATTTAACAGTGAAAAAGCATTAAGTGCTGGTTTAATCAATAGTATTGAAGATGATGTCTATGGTCATGCTTTGCACCAAGCTCAAACACTTGCGGCATTGCCTTTGGCTTCAATTAAACAGACTAAAGCCTTGATGAAACACAATCTTGAAGAAATTATTCAATGTGTAGATGATGAAGCCGTGGTCTTTATGCAACGTGTAAAATCACCTGAAATGGCTGAAGCTGTTGCAGCATTTATGCAAAAGCGTAAACCTGATTTTGCTCAATTTAACTAACGTTACACAGTAACATAAAAGCAGTTTTTGCTTCTCGATCAATCTGGATACGCGATAACGTCATCCGCAACGTGTTTGAGGCAGGACTACTTTTAATCAGATATGTTTCTGCGATGTATTCAATAGTTTGACGGAAGTGGACGAGTTTTGCGGATGACAATGGTTTTGCCTCCTTTTCCCGAAAGAAAAGGAGGTCGAGCCGAAGGCTAATCCCTAAATTAAAACTTTTGATGTAAGACTCCGTCAAAAACTACAAAATCATTTTAAATCTTCATAAAAAATTTCAATAAGGTTAAACCAATGCCACAAGACTCTACTGAAAAGAAGCGTTATTACGAACCTGCACCACAAGATATTGATGTCAATAATTTCCGTAAGGTTGTAGAAAGTCGTCGTTCTGTACGTAAATTTACTGATAAAGCGATCCCGACTGAAATTTTAGATGCATGTTTAGATCTGGCATTACTTGCACCAAACTCTTCAAACTTACAACCTTGGACGTTTTATGTGGTTCAAAATCCTGCCAAGAAAAAACAATTGGTCAAAGCGTGTATGAGTCAATGGTCTGCACGTACCGCTGCTGAGTTAATTGTCTGTGTTGCACGTACTGACCGTGTTGATGAGATGGCGAAAAAGAATATTTCTGAATTCCCTTTTCCAGAAATTCCACCTTTGGTCAAAAAATACTATAAATTTATTCCATATAATTATAAAACTGGCTATTTCAATGCATTGGGTAATTTTAAAAAAGTTGCATTTAAAATAGCGCGTACTTTCGATAAACAAATGCCTGTGACTGCTTTTAGTCAAGCTGATGCGGTATTATGGGCAACTAAAACCACTGCGCTTGCATGTGAAAATTTAGTCTTGGCTTTACGAGCTTATGGTTTTGATAGCTGTATGATGGAAGGTTTTGACGAGCCTTTGGTACGTAAAATTCTCAATCTTGGTGATCTTGAATATCCTGTAATGGTGATTGGTGCGGGTGAACGTGCTGAAGATGGTGTGTTCTTTCCACAATATCGCTTTGATCGTGATTTGTTTATCCAGAAAGTTTAAGTCATTGTGAATATTTAAATTGATCATCATAGACAAGTGATAAGTTTCAACTTGTCTATGCGATTAGCTAATTTAAGCTGTGGTTTTGGTATGTTTATTTATGAATTTTTTTGGATTTAATCATTAAAAAATTGTTTGTAAATACTCAACATATTCATGCTTGGCAGATTCGGATAAAACCTGCCGTTCCTCAAGTAAGATCACACAACGCAAAGCCAAATCATAAGAACGATAGGCATAATGAGCAATCACAGCCAATTGCTTAAGTTGTTCATCATTCATTAATTCAGGTTTTGAGAAGTCACGTACATAAACTAAATCTGCTTCCAAAAGCTGATTTAGTGGCTGTGCTGGATTCTGATTCAATACCATCGGAGATATAGGCCAATGTTTTACTGCAGCAAAACAATGTGGCACAAAACCTTGTGATCTCAACTCAATATCAATTTCCCCAAAGCCTGCTTGGTTTTGATACAACGTCATAAAAGACACTTCAGTTTGAATCGCGACTGCTGTTTTTAATTGTTGATATCCATGCTTAAAAACATTGAGTTCACCGCCTTGTATATCAATTTTTAAATAATCCACGTGCTGTATTTCATGAATATCATCAAATCGAATGGTTGGGACATTCACTCGTTCTAATACCTCACCAAGAGGTAAATAGAAATCAAATACTTGGAGTACCTCTTGGTTAGGTTCAAATAAACTGGTCATCCCCGATGAGCGACAAATACGTAGCTGATGCTCTGCCCCATCCCCCACCACATAAGGCAAATAATTTTCCAGTTCGCTTTTTTGTTGATTTAATATTGCTAAAGCATGTGTTTGTGGTTCAAAACCCACCACTTCACAAATTTTCAGATCAAGCATCATTTTATACGGTGGCTCTCCATCAATTGGATTTGCACCAATATCAACAACTTTAGTTCTATTTTTAGGTTTTAAAAGCTGATAAAAAAAATCCATTGCATTCATTTTTATAAAATATATTTTGTTAAATTCTCATTTTTAAACGCATAAAACAATGGTTTTTTCTCAATATTTTAGCTTACTCGATTTCAATCATCTGAATAAACTCAAAGGCGGGTTCTTCATAGGGATGACTTGCCTTTAAAGCCTGTGCCACTGATTTTGCTTTATCTTCTGTGACAATGGTTTCCACACGCCATTCAGATATTTGTTCCAAAGTATTCAATTCACCAATAAATGGATTTGCACCTTTGACAGGCTTGAATTGCCCTGTGCCCAAAACTTGCCAAGCACAGTGTTCATAATTCCCAATACCGCCTGCACCTGCTTCAAAAATTGCAAGTTTAGTTGATTCAAGATGTGATTCAGGGACGTAGTAGATGAGTTTTAGCATGATTATATATTTCTCCCAAATACACTATTCTAAGGGCTTACTTAGATCATAACCTGTTCTGCTTTTTGAGGGTTCAACTTGGTTTTCGCGGTATAATCCATATAAACCAAGATCATGCCAATAAACATGTTTAGGCAATGATACTAATGCTTTAATTTGTTGAAATACATATATTTTAGTTCTAGATTCATGATCGAATTTTCGAGTAAAATAAACTTTAGCAACCTGATAAAAAACAGTAATTTGCATCAATGCTATAGCTACATATGTAAAAAATATAAAGTCATCAAATAAAGCAAATACAAACCAAAATAAAAGTATAAATACACCAATAAAAATCGTTGTAATAATAGCTTCAGTCCACCCAAATTTTTCACTGATCGTCGTGGGCTGATCTTCATCTAAGTACAAATATTTTTCACCATCGTACATATACCAAATGTAATAGCCTTTATCATCTGGAAATTGTGTCAATATAACATTAACTTCTTGCTTATTTTTTAAATGAAATTCATCAAAATAACCATAAATTGAGAGCCCATTCAGTGTTGCAGTGACCTCTGTAAATGGATCTGTATGAATATCATCTTTGGGTATTTGTATTTTTTTAATCTCTTGGATCATACCCTTTTGAAGTTGCAACTTAAATTTAAGCTCTTGAAACTCGGTTAAGCTTTCAGCATTTCTATTGCTACACATTCGGTCAACAATTTCTTTTGTTTGATTTGAACTATGTTTCTTAGCAATATTAATCACATGCTCCATAAAATATAAATTTGGAATAACCTCAAAATAAGAGTTTGTCATTCTTAGATATTTTAATTGTTCTTGTTCCATATTCGGAAGATTAAGCAGTTCGAATACTTTTTTTGAAAATCTATGCTCAGTTTTACTTAGATTTTTAAAACTAATATAGAATGCGAGAAGCATTGAAAAAATCATGATAAATAAAGCATATTTAGCAATATCAAAATAATAGATCGTTCCATCCATAACCAATTGATAAAGTGCTAATTCTGCAATCAGAATCACGATTAATGCTGTCGTACAATATACAATTTTACGCAATTTTTCTTTTAAAGAATTCGGATTCACTTCATAAATCAATGGATCTAAATACAAATAGCCATTTTCTAAATTCAGTACAGCATCAATTTGATCATGCTTTCCATGAAATATAATTTCAACTCTATCACCGAATTTAAAATAAACGTTATTTTTCAAATATAATGTATAATTAGTTTGATTGACAATAATCGTAATTTTATAAGATCTTTCATTTAGGATGATTTTTTCTATTTTTCCTTCTATCATTCGAAGGTCTGATTCTACGAACATATTGTACCTTTTTATAGTATTTTTATAAAAAAGAGCGCCTTAGCGCCCTTCTTTTATTTCTAAGAATTACTCGTCAGACTCATTATCCATAGAATCAGTGTCACCTTCTTCCATGATTGTTTCATCACCAACGAGCGTTTCATTATCCACTAAAGCTGCACCATCAACCACTTCAGGTGCATCTAAAACTTCATCTTCTTCAACGGCATCTACAGCCACAACACCAACTAAGATTTCTTCATTACCCAAACGGATCAAACGAACACCTTGAGCATTACGACCTGTTTGTGCAATTTCAGAAGCACGAGTACGGACTAAAGTACCACCATCAGAAATCAACATCACTTCTTTTGTCACATCGATCGCAACTGCACCAACCAATTCACCATTACGTTCAGAGGTCTTTATGGCGATGATGCCTTTACCACCACGTTTCTTTGTTGGGAAGTCATCAACAGGAGTACGTTTACCATAACCATTTGCAGAAGCACACAACACTTCGCCAGTTTCAGGAACAACTACTAATGAAACAATACGACTGATAAAGTTCGAATCTGAAGAATCCTCATCATCCGAATCTACATCAGTTTCAGTTTCTTCATCCGCTTGAGCCGCAGCAAGTGTTACACGCATACCACGAACACCTTTCGCAGTACGACCCATTACACGCGCATCTGTTTCAGAGAAGCGAATTGCTTTACCTTCATTCGAGAACAACATGATTTGCTGCTCGCCATCGGTAATTGCAACACCAATCAAGGTGTCTTCTTCTTTCAACTCAATTGCACGTAAACCATTTGAACGAACATTACTAAATTGTTCTAATTCAACACGTTTAACTGTACCTGATGCTGTTGCCATGAAGACATAGAAGTTTTTGCGAACATTTTCAGCACGTTCAGCAAACTCAGCAACCAACTCATCATCACAATCAGACGCTGTTAATTCTGAACTGAGCTCTTTTAACTGAACACGTAATGCAGGTGATAAATCATCTGGATTTTCACCCAATTCTGCAAATGCAGATTTCAGTGCTTCGTAATGACCATCAATGATTTCATTTTCACGAAGTTTGGCCACATTCGAGCGCACAAAAGTTCTAAACTCAGTTAAACGTTCTGTAAATTTCTTCGGTGCATCAATCACAGGAAGAATCGCTGTAATTGTTTCAGTTGCATCCAATGGCAACAAGTTCACCATCGGACGACCTTTCGCACCACGCGATGCTTGTGGTACTTCAAACACTTTCAAGCGATAAACTTTACCGACATTGGTGAAGCAAAGTACGGTTGCATGGTTCGAAGTCACGATGAGATGTTGAATATAGTCATCTTCTTTCATCGACGTTGCAGATTTACCACGTCCACCACGGCGTTGTGCGGCATAGTCAGACAATGGTTGAGTTTTTGCATAACCTGTTTTAGAAACAGTCAATACAACTTGCTCTTCTGGAATTAAATCTTCACGAGAAAAGTCGATACGCGATTCTACAATTTCTGTTTTACGCGCATCGCCATATTGTTGAAGAATCAATGCCAGTTCTTCTTTAATGACACCCATCAATAAATTAAAGTCATTTAAAATCGCTGTAAGTTCAGCAATTTGACCTAAAATTTCAGAGTATTCCGCTTGTAACTTATCTTGTTCAAGACCTGTCAAACGGTGTAGACGTAATTCTAAAATCGCACCGACTTGCGCAGGTGATAAACGATAAATATTGCCATCTAAACCAAATGGACGATTAGGATCTTCGCCTTCAATTTCATCTGGACGAACTGAAATTGCACCTGCTTTTTCAAGCAATGCAACAACACCACCGCCAGCCCACTCACCCGCTTGTAAACGCTCACGCGCTTCTTGTGGATTTGCAGAAGTTTTGATGGTTTCAATAATTTCATCAATATTCGCTAAAGCAACGGTTAAACCTTCTAAGATATGACCACGCTCACGTGCTTTACGCAATTCAAACATCGTACGACGTGTGACCACTTCTTGACGATGACGAATAAACGCAGCAACAATATCTTTCAAATTCATTAACTTCGGCTGACCATTGTCTAGGCAAACCATGTTAATGCTGAACGAGTTTTCTAATTGAGTATTGAGGAATAGATTATTCACAATCACTTCAGCGTTTTCACCACGCTTCAAGTCAATTGCAATACGCATCCCTTCTTTATCAGACTCATCACGTAATTCTGAAATACCTTCGAGTTTTTTCTCTTTCACCAATTCAGCGATACGTTCAATGGTCTTCGCTTTGTTGACTTGATAAGGAATTTCAGTGAATACAATCGTATTACGACCTGTTTTTTGATCTTCTTCGATATGGTATTTACCACGAATATGCAAACGACCTTTACCTGTACGGTAAGCATCTACAATTCCTGATTTACCATAAATAATACCGCCTGTAGGGAAATCTGGACCAGATACGTGTTCCATCAACCCTTCAATTGAAATTTGTGGATTTTCAGCATAAGCCAAACATGCATTGATCACTTCAGTCATGTTGTGTGGCGCCATATTGGTCGCCATACCAACCGCAATACCCGTTACACCGTTGATCAATAAGTTTGGAATACGGGTCGGCATCACTTGAGGAATGCGTTCAGAACCGTCGTAGTTATCTTCCCATTCGACTGTATCTTTTTCTAAATCAGCCAACATTTCATGGGTTAACTTACGCATACGGACTTCGGTATAACGCATTGCCGCCGCACTATCACCATCGACAGAACCGAAGTTACCTTGACCATCAACCAATTGATAACGTAGGCTGAAATCTTGTGCCATACGAACAATCGTTTCGTATACAGCTAAATCACCATGTGGGTGATATTTACCGATCACATCCCCGACGACACGGGCAGATTTTTTATAAGCTTTGTTATAGTCGTTGCCCAACTCGTGCATAGCGAAAAGCACACGACGATGAACAGGTTTTAGACCATCTCTCACGTCTGGTAATGCACGAGATACAATCACACTCATGGCATAATCAAGATATGAGTTCTTGAGTTCATCCTCAATGGCAATCGGTCTAGTTTCCGATACGCTCATGCATACTCCTTATTTCAAACAGCGCAGACTGCAACTGCTGATTTATATGATCAAGCTAATCAAAATTTAGCTCAAAAAAAGTTGAGCCAAAATCTAAAATTCAGTCGCACAGTATAGCACAAATCCATTCGATTTTGTGCCAAACAGCATGCTTGAAAATGAGGATTTTTTGTCTTTATTTTGAACAAATTTAACGATTTATTTCCAATAAAAAACCTCCAACAATGGAGGTTAAATTTTTTATAAAATATTAGAAAATTAATGGGCATTTTTATAGTCAGAAAGCTCATCTGATTCTGCTTCTTGCGGTACGAGAATCGCCTGTTTTACAATTTTTTTATCTTGTTTCATTAGTAAATAAGTGACTTCGAATAACCCCCAAATCACAGGGAATTCATACATTTCTTCAATCAAATCTTTATAGGCAAGATCATGTAAGAAAAGTGGCGCAATCATCCGACTATGTTCAACCGCATCTGAAATGATCAGTCCAATCACTGCCAATAAAAAGCTAAAAATAGGAAAGCTTATTGTTTTAAACTTATGTGTAATTTCTTCACGCAGTTTTTTAGAAAATAGCATCAATACAACAGGTGCAATAAAGAAAATAGACAATATACGGAAGTAAATGTGCGGAACATCAGGGAAAAAATCACGCCCCCAACTAATACTGCGTCCAAACAATAAAATCCACCAAAACACCGCCCACAACCAAAACTGTTTCTTACCTTCTGGACAATCAAGCGGTCGCATATAGTAATAACTATAAACTGCAAAGCTCAATAACATTAAAGCTTGAATATTCTCGATCGACAATACAACGAAGCCATCCATCAATGGTACGTGAGAGTTTGCAAGAAAAGGAATAAAAAAACACAGAACCACAAGCCCTATTGTAGGGCTTGTCAGCTTTTTGGAAATTAACATGCTGGAAGACTCCGACCAAAATGATTTAGGTCATACACATTAATATTTACATAATATTAAAATACTTTTCTCTTTAAAAAAATTAAAGGAAAATAACTACACCTTTAAAGAATTTATTTTTTTACTATATTTAATTTATACTTACGAGATAACACATACTCGATTATGAGTGATTTTTATCCAAAAACAATCTAAAAAACATAAAAATAAGATGTGTGACGAACAATAAAGCAACAAAAAAAATAAAATGAAAAATAAGATTGTGTAAATAAACAGGTTCATGAAAAACATGTTCATCCATCCACATCTGTATATCAATATCTTCTGCAAAAATTAACATTGCCAAATAATATAAAATCAACCCTATAAGCACGATGAGGTACAGATAAGCCACAAAACCCTTTGACCATGCTGAATTTTGTAAGCTCATAAATATTGGAATTCCAATAAGTGATATTGCGATACACATGACAAACAAATAGATTCGCCCAAACAATGGATGCTGAGAAGTGTTCATGCCAATAAAACTACCTGACAATTGGTGCTGTAGGCTCACTCGACTCTGGCTCGCATTCAGACATTTCCCCCTCAGAAATGCCAACTTTATAGCAAGACCATCCTATGATTTTCTTATTTTTTATTTCAGGTTTTAAATAAATATGTTCGTTCGGAAACTCTGCGAATGAACCAATAATCATACCATTCCGTATTTCAATTACATCATGAATGGATTGATCAAATTCTACTTGATCAAATTTTTCAATCTCTTGTAAATTCTCTGGTAGAGCACGGGTTGCACCGAACATCCTTTCTATATTTTGCTGATAGGATCGCATCTCGGCATAACGTTGCTCATACTCGTTTGCATCAACTACAGCATCAGTTGTCACTATATCTTCCATAATCACATCTTCAACAGCAGCCTCATCATTTTCACGTTGAATGCGTAGATGCTCACGAATTTGATATTGAATTTCAGGAATAATCACACTTGTAATCAGCGTAATTACAGGTGATGCAAAAATGAATACCGCAATAATGATAAAAAACCATTTGTTATATTTCGGCTTTTTCTTGGGTTGATTTTGAGCATTTTCCCAAGCATCTTTTGCTTTGTCTTGCCACGAATCAAGTAGGATTCTCGCCTTATCTTCAATCTTGGTATTTTTATCTAAAATTGTATCCGTAATTGATTGATTTTGACTTGAATGGCGATTCTGGCTTGGCTTGGTATTTGGCTTAATACTAGGATCTGGATTAAAAATATCCTGTTTGTTATTTTCACGGCGAATTGATGACTGAACATGTTGACTGCCCGTAAAGTCATCAGAACTCTTCGGATGCTTTAAACGCGTACCACATATTCCACATTTAACGGCTTCACTAATATTTTCAGCATGACACTTTTGGCATTTCATTATTCTTCAACTATTCTTTATCGTTATATCTTATCTATAACATAAATTAAATGATCAGGCGAATTTACAACTCATTCTAAGGCTTACTTATTCCTCGATAATGACGTCATGACAATTTGGGCATTAAATATATAACACATTTTTAATCAATGGCTTAAATCTTAATTTGTATAAATAGAACCACCTTTAATCGGAATATCTTGAATCTGACTAATTTCAACACAAGCTGTATCCGCTAGACTTGAGTCAAACCCAGAAAGATAGCAATCCCACACCAATTGTTTATGCTGATTCAAAAAGGGACAAAAACCATCGTCATGGGTTGAGAACCTTGTATATCGGCAATCAAATAACCTTTGCCATCCATTGAAATTTGATCATTTTGCCAAGGCTTATTTTTTAGTTCACTTAGGCTACGTGGGTAACGATGATGTATAGCGTAATAACCTGCGATCTCACTCTTGATAGCAGTTAAGTCATGGCGGGATTGTTCAATCAAATTCAAATTGTGTGGTACTGAAGCCGTATTTTTAGATGAACTCGAAGCTGTATGTTGTTCAAGTAAAAAGGGTTTTGCAATAAAAGCAAAAAAAAGTGCCGATCAATGCAGGAACGAGAAAGATTAAAGTACAACCGATGATGACCCATAACTTTAATCCTTTTGGTCGGAGAATATTTCCAATAAAAGCTTTCAACCATCGAATAAAAAAACTAGGTTCAGGCTTAACAGAACGCACTGTTATGATTTTTAGGGCGATACCACAACTCGCACAGCGAATTGCCTCCTCAATATTTGGTGTATGACATTTTTGACAAATCATTTTTTTAATCGTTCATTATTATTTATCACTCATTATTATAACAAGTGTTTTTAGTAAAATTTAAAACTCTACAAAAAGCTAAAATTCGAACAAACTCAGTAACATAATTCCTATCATATCTATATCTTAGATCATTCATTAAAAAACGCCCCTAAAAAGGAGCGTTTTTTAAACTGAAATTACAAAATTAGATTTTAGAAACCAATTCTGGAACAACAGTATTCAAATCACCAACTAACCAGTAGTCAGCAACAGCATTGATTGGTGCTTCTTCATCTTTGTTGATCGCAACGATCACTTTAGAATCTTTCATACCCGCCAAGTGCTGAATCGCACCAGAGATACCTACAGCGATGTATAGGTCAGGTGCAACGATTTTACCAGTTTGACCAACTTGCATATCGTTTGGAACGAAGCCAGCATCTACCGCAGCACGTGAAGCACCTTGAGCAGCACCAAGCTTGTCAGCAAGTGGATCAAGTACTTTATGGTAGTTCTCACCAGAACCTACACCACGACCACCTGAAACAACAATACGCGCAGCAGTTAATTCTGGACGTTCAGATTTCACAATTTCTTCAGAAATGAACTTAGAAATACCAGCATCACCTGTAGAAGTCGCAGCTTCAACAGCAGCAGAACCACCTTCAGCAGCAACCGCATCAAATGCAGTACCACGAACAGTTGCAACAACAACTGATTCGCCAGATTCTACAGTTGCAATCGCATTACCTGCATAGATTGGACGTTTGAAAGTTTTAGGGCCTTCAACAGCAATGATGTCAGTGATCATGCTTACATCTAAAAGTGCAGCAGCGCGAGGTAAAATGTTTTTACCTGTTGTTGTAGAAGCAGCAAGGATGTGAGAATAACCCGCACCGATTGAAGCAACTAATTTTGCAACGTTTTCAGCCAATTGATTTGCATAAGCAGCATCATCAGCAAGTAATACTTTGCTTACACCAGCAACTTTAGCAGCTTGGTCAGCAACAGCCTGTGCACCAGAACCTGCAACCAATACAGTGATATCACCACCGATTTTTTGAGCCGCAGCAACAACGTTTAATGTTGCACCGTTAAGTGCTTTATTGTCGTGCTCAGCGATAACTAAAATACTCATGATTTTTATCCTTCTGTATTAGATCACTTTCGCTTCATTTTTAAGTTTTTCAACAAGCTCGTCTACAGACTTCACTTGTACGCCCGCTTTACGTTCAGCAGGTGGCTCAACTTTCACTGTTTTAAGTTTAGAAGTTGCAGTCACACCGTAGTCCACAGGAGATTTAGTATCAAGCGGTTTCTTACGTGCTTTCATGATGTTAGGCAATGCAGCATAACGTGGTTCATTCAAACGTAAGTCAGTTGTGATGATCGCTGGCGTGTTCAACTCAACAGTTTGTAAACCACCATCAACTTCACGAGTTACTTGTACTTTGTCGCCATTTACAGTCACAACTGAAGCAAATGTACCTTGACCTGCGCCAAGCAAAGCACCAAGCATCTGACCCACTTGGTTAGAGTCGTCATCGATCGCTTGTTTACCTAAAAGTACAAGTTGTGGTTGTTCTTGTTCAACAACACCTTTCAGGATTTTAGCAACTTCTAAAGCACCCAGTTGGCTGTCATCAGCTTCAACTAAGATACCGCGATCTGCACCAAGCGCCATAGCAGAACGAATTTGTTCTTGGGCTTCTTTAGGACCAATAGAAACAACAACGATTTCTGAAACAGTTCCTTTTTCTTTTAAGCGAACCGCTTCTTCCACTGCGATTTCATCGAATGGGTTAATTGACATTTTAACGTTAGTAAGGTCTACCCCACTATTGTCCGGTTTAACGCGAACTTTAACGTTGGCATCAACCACACGTTTTACAGCAACAAGAGCCTTCATGTAATCCTCGGCTGTTTTAGCAAAAGTAAATGTTAAGAAGAGTTATAATAACGCTTCATTTAAAATTATTTAGGTGTCCTATCTTGCAATGTGTTTGGCATTTCGGTCAAGTCACAATTCACAAAACAGCAATAAAAGTTCTAAAAAAGCTTGAACGGACAGTTCACATTTTTTCTAAATATTTCTATCCAATGCTATAAGTTTACTATTTAAACAATATCTAAATATTGATAAATAACATTATTTACATAGCGCTTAGATATTTTTTCAATCGCTTTTAAAAATATTTTGAATCAATCAAAACAATTATACTATCCATAAAACGATGCTTGTAGAGTTTGTCAGTTTAGACAGAATAAGCAATTTTACTGAGTATGTTTATTGATAATTTTTGTGAATAATGCAGATCAAACTTGTAACAAAATAAAAAAGGAACTCATTTCAAGTTCCTTTATCTCTGTTTCTTTTATTTAGTTAGCCATAAGCCACGCGGCTGCAAGTGCTAATAATGCACCAGAACCGCCATCAATCCACTTTTGTTTACGTTCATCAATTTGTTTCTTCTGTGAAAGTTTTGCCACAACTAAGCTTAAAGCACAGTAAACAATAAAAATTAAACCGATAAAAATAAATGACAAAGCAAATCCTTGAGCAATCGTATTCCCAGTTTTATCAATAAACTGCGGCAAAATTGCAAAATAAATCAACATGCCTTTTGGATTCAATAAAGCTGTAAAAAACCCTTTACGGATTGGATGTGCCTCAGCATTTTTCTCAATATGTAAATTTTTAGTACTTAGCACGGATTTCAACAAATGAAATGCCAAATACAACAAATAAGCGATACCTAGATAGCGAATCGTTTCAAATAGAACAGGAAATGAAACAATAATCGCGGCAATTCCAAGTGCCACAAGAATAGAATGCACTAAATAACCAGAACATACGCCAAGCGTAGCCATCATGCCTGATTTCGCATCTTTACCCATCACTTGTGACAGGATAAATAACATATCTGGTCCTGGTGTGAAAATTAACGGCAATACCGTTAAGGCAAAAACAACGAATACAGACATCATCTTTCCTTTTTTCTGTATGTTTAGAGAGTGAAAATAGTATCTGTGAAAATGTTTAAAATAGGATTGCAAATATTCTATAATAATGATTATTTTTCGAATTAAATTCTAATTTATGAAAATTTCATCAAAGACTATTCTAATAAAGTTAGATCGCATTGATAAAAATATCATTCGTGCTCTACAGAAAAATGGGCGTATTCAAAACAATGATCTGGCGCGTGAAATTGGATTATCACCGTCTTCTTGTTTAAGACGTGTTCGACTTTTAGAAGAAGCTGGCGTGATTCAAAACTACACCACCGTGGTTGATCCTCAGAAAATTGGCTTCCAACTGATTTTATTTTCACGGATTTGGCTGTTAGGACAAGATGCTGAAACCATTGATCTATTTATTGAAGCAATGAAAGAACTTCCTCAAGTGATGGAGTGCTATATTATTTTGGGTGAATGTGATGCAATGTTAAAAGTCGTCGTACCAGACTTAGAAAGTTACCGTAAATTTCAGTCGACTCATCTTACAAAGAAAAATGGCATCACCAGTGTAAAAACTGATGTACCAAGTCAGATCATTAAACAAAGTTTTCAGCTTCCTCTTGAAGATTTATAACGTGTAATGCGCATATTTGGAGTTAAATGATGAAGCAATTCCACCCACCCATTCAATTAGAAACGGCTCGGTTAATTCTCAGACCATGGAAAGCATCTGATTGGGAGCCTTTTGCACAGCTCAATGCTGATCCAGATGTGATGCGCCACTTCCCTGCACCATTATCAAAAATTGAAAGTGATACTTTAGCTGAACGTATTCAATCGTTTATTTCTAAAGATGGCTGGGGATTTTGGGCGGTTGAATTAAAACAAAATCAGCAATTTATTGGTTTTACAGGGTTACATCATCAGCCTGAACAATTTGATTTTTCACCCTGTACCGAAATCGGTTGGCGATATGCAAAACAGCATTGGCATCAAGGTTATGCAACAGAAGCTGCGCAAGCTTGCTTAGATTTTGCTTTTCAGCAATTGGATTTAAATGAGGTTGTCGCTTTTACAGCAACGACAAATACCCCTTCTGAAAAAGTCATGCAACGCATCGGGATGCATTATGTGAAAAATTTTATTCATCCAAAAGTTGATTCTGAACACCCTTTGGCAGAACACTTACTTTATAGTATCGAACGTCCAACTGAATAAAATTTGATCTTTTGACATCATTGAGCTACACATTCAAACAGCATTTCCCAAGTTGAATGTGCATTAAAGGGATTGAAAACTAAAATGATTTACGAGTTATGTACTGAACGACTTTTACTTCGACAATGGAAAGATTCTGACTACGTCCCTTTTGCGCAAATCACTTCAAATCCTGAAGTGATGAAATATTTCCCCAAATTACTCGATGAATATGAAAGTAATGCTTTAGCAGAACAAATCAAATTTATCATTGATGTAAAGGGATGGGGCGTTTGGGCTGTAGAGTTATTGGAAACGCAAGAATTTATCGGTTGTATCGGCTTACATCCCCAACCTTCAAAGTTTGAGTTTTCGCCTTGCATCGAAATCGGTTGGCGCATTGATCCTAAATTTTGGAATCAAGGTTATGCCACAGAAGGCGCTGAAGCATGTTTAAGGTTTGCATTTGAAGAGTTGAAATTGGAAGAAATTGTCGCATTTACCGCAAAAGACAATCTAGTATCGCAAAAGGTCATGGAAAAAATTGGAATGACATTTTCACATGACTTTTTGCATCCAGATTTTGATGATGAACATCCCTTACGAGAGGAGAAATTGTATCGAATCAAAAAACAGGATTTTTCGTTTTAACCTGTAAATAAATCCGCTTATTCAGCAAAAGAAGCTAAAAAATCACGATGAATATGACTTAAATCAATCAAGTCTTGATGTTCTAAATCTAAACTTTTCCAAATTTCGATAAAATCTTCTTTGGCATCAATATGATTTGAAACAGCTTTTGCCGCTTGCCATTGTTGATCAGAAATCCATAAATAAACTTGATTGGTATTGGTATTAATCGCTTGAACTTTACCCTCTGCATTAATACCCAGTATTTTACCTGCCTGCGGTAAAGTTGCCTCAATCTTCGGTAAGCTAAATTCAACAAAATGTTTA
Organism: Acinetobacter sp. WCHAc060033; assembly: GCF_004209125.1. Taxonomy (NCBI): domain Bacteria; kingdom Pseudomonadati; phylum Pseudomonadota; class Gammaproteobacteria; order Moraxellales; family Moraxellaceae; genus Acinetobacter; species Acinetobacter sp. WCHAc060033. The sequence continues at coordinate 24,945 of NZ_SGSW01000042.1, forward strand.
ATTTGTCTTAAGCCATAGCCCTTAAAAATGTCTTTTTGGGCTTGCGTCAGTTGCTTATATTTTTGTTCAAGTTCAGGGATCATGGGAAGACCTAAAGTTTTGCAAAATTGAATCAATAAAAAAGTATTGCATGAATACAGCGACTAGATATACAGCAGAGCTCTACTAAAAACAATTATCCTTTCGGCTTTTTTATATGCAATTTATGTCTATTCTGTGAATAAAATGTTTAACTTAATATGATTAAAATCTATTCAAAACGTACAAAAAAATGGTCTTAATGCGTCGGGCTAATGCTACTCATCATTTACTTTTGCACGTGATGCACGAGGATGCGCACGATCATAGACTTGCGCCAATTGATCAAAATCGACATGAGTATAAATCTGCGTAGTGGTTAAATTACTATGCCCTAACATTTCTTGAACTGCACGTAAGTCACCGCTATTGGACAACATATGACTGGCAAAACAATGACGTAATAAGTGCGGATGCAAATCAACATTGACACCTGCACGAAGTGCCTGATATTTGACTCGATTTTCAATCTGACGCGGTGTAATACTCGTCCCACGTTGGGTAATAAAGACCAAAGATTCTGGGCTAAATTCACCTTGCCAAATACGATAAATTTTCAACCATGCGATTAAACTTTCACGCGCTTTAGAACCAAAAGGTACGATACGTGTTTTATTCCCTTTACCTGTAATTCGTAATAAATGACGATTAAAATCAATATCTTTAATGGCTAAACCTTGAATCTCAGCCAATCGTAAACCACTGGAATATAAAAGTTCTAAAATCGCCTTATCACGAATCCATAGTTGTTTTTCCAATGGCTTTTCAGGCTCGGGCTGATCCATGATTTGATTCACTGTTTCAATATCGATCATGCCTGGCAATGGGCGTGCTTGTCTTTTTAGTTGAAAATCATCCGCAGCATTAATCTCTAAATAATGCCCCTCTTTCGCCCATTTCATAAACTGACGAATCGAGGTTAAGTGACGTTGTAAACTGCTGGTCGTCAGTTGATCATTTTCCACACGAAATGCAATGTATTCTCTTAAATCAGAAGCTTCCACTTCGGTTAATTCAATCTGTTTGGCATAGCAAAAATCAATAAAATTCGAAACATCACGAAAATAAGCATCTAAAGTATGTTCAGATTGATTTTGTATTTTTCGATCTTTAATCCACATAGAGAGCAATTGCATTGCACCGTATTGCATACACCCTCCTTGAGTTCACGTAAGCTTTAGTTAAACAGTGTAGCAAAGAATCCTTTTTTCTTGTCATCTTGTCGTAAATAAAAGGGTTGTGTTTGATGCAAGAGATATTGACCCAATGCGGTCTGATCATTCGCATCCACAAAGACCAATTCGACGTTTTTTTCTGCAACAATGAATCAGTTGCTGTTTGTTTCACTTGCCGATACAACTGTTGTTTTTCATGCTCTGTGAGCACTTGGGACAATTGCAAGCCAATCACCAAAGAAGATTTTGTTGCATGCTTTTCATCCATGACTTGTGCTAAATAAGCAAAAGAAACTGCATGATTGACCTGTAATAAAATTTTAATTTGTTCAACCATATTGATTGGATACGGACTAGGATGACTCAATTGTGTATTTGGGTCGATAGTTAGCTCCTCAACATCAGGTCTTAAACCAAAATCTCCGTTCAATAATCCAGCAATTTCAGCAGGTAGAAATTCCTTACCTATTTCAGAATAAGGATTTAAAACAACATGCGAGCCAAATGTTAACTCAAAAAAACTTCGCGTATTGATTCGCAAATAGTTTTCATTATTGCGGATTGTCTTTTGTAATCTTTCCAATGACGTAAAAAACGGGAAAAAAAATGTCCCATCTTTCTTTTGCCATTGTTTGATTTGAACTTCACTTCCCTCTTTCAAGGTATGTTCAATATGTTCACTAATGCTTTCTGCACTTGTTCCTAGAATATAAATGGAGGAATCCAAGAGTTGTTGTAAAAATTGAGGACGATAAGTCACCTGTTCAAATGCTTTCTCTAAAAGTTCTTCCAATGTAATTTCTAATGATTTGTTATACATTTAACACCCCCACATTTGCTTTTAATTAAAGCCTTCCTCTATCCATAGAATAAGATTAAACAGAGTGCCACGATCATCCATGATCTTGCCTGTTTTACTGTTTAAGAAATGAATGATCTACATGAATTATCAATTGTTTATACATGATGGATTTTATTTGCAACATACATAAAAATAGGGATATTTTATACAAATTATTTCAACGAATAGTGTGTTAACTTTAACTACATATTTTATTTTTTTAAAATGGTATAAACCACTCCATTGACCACATCTGCCATTTTATTTAAGTTGAGTTTTTCTATCGTATCTTCAGCCGTGTGATAATGCTTATTTCTAAAAAAAGCAGTATCTGTGATCATGATTGCAGGAATATCAAGGTTCCAATAATTCAAATGATCAGAAAAATCGATACCTTGAATAAATGAAGGTGCAATCAGACGCTGACAATCCAAACGATTCATCGCTTTCATTGCATTACAATAGTTTTCACCCAAAGCACGCGAACTAAAATTACTCACAGCACCAATAAAATTGCCATGTTTGGGATATAACAAACCAAGTCCAGTCGGATAATCTTGCACATTTTTATGGTCAAAATATCCGATCATTTCTAGAATATATACCGCTTGAATTTGATCTTTCTGTTTTGCCACCGATTGTGCGTGGACATAGCTTCCCATATGTTCAGTACGGAAATATGGAGGTTCTTCTAAAGTGTAAAAAACCAACTCAATATTATGTTTTAAATCAGTTTTATTGTTTGCAAGTATTCTTGCTGTTTCAATCAACCCAACTACACCAGAAGCATTGTCATCTGCACCTTGAAAGTCTCCATAGACATCATAATGCGCACCAATTATGACTTTCTTCGCATTGCCTGTTTGAATACGACACACCACATTTTTATAGTTTTCCCCATCTATAGGATAGCTCTGGTATTCACATGGGATGGAAAATGATTCAACTTGCTTTTTAAGATACGTCGCTACACGATCGAGTTCTTGAATATTTTCATAATTTCTAAAAGCTGTTGGCTGAATGACATTATTTAAATATTCCTTTAACCGCTCAGGTTCTGCTTGTCGATACAAGTTAGTATCCGAAGCAATACTCAGCATCGGAAAGTTTAAAGCAAGGGTGAATAAGAGAACATGTGGCATTTTTTTTAAAAATTGTACGGAGCGCATATTTATCCTAATTTTGGTTTTATCCTACTGCGTGTTGTAAAAAATCAGCAGTTAAAAATTCAATTGTTGTTCTAGGACTGAGAATAACCAATAACACGTTATAATAGCTCAATTACCACGTTTGAAATTGTTAATATGAAAATCCGCATTCTGACCATCGGTCAAAAAATGCCTGCATGGGTGCTGACTGGCTTTGAAGATTATTTCAAAAGAATTCAACCCTTTGTTCAAACTCAAATCATTGAACTTCCAATGGCGAAACGTGGCAAAAATGATTCTGAAGCAGACATTTTAAAATATCGCCAAATTGAAGGTGATAGTATTTTGGCGCAGCTCAAACAAAATGAAGTATTGATTGCCCTTGAGGTAGGTGGGCGTGAGTTTAGTACTGAAAAACTTGCTGAAACCATGAAAGGATGGATGTTGGAAGGCAATGATGTAGTTTTAGCCATCGGTGGACCTGATGGGCATTCTGAAGCGGTACGTAAAGCTGCAGCTTGGCATTGGTCATTGTCAAAACTTACCCTGCCACATCCTATGGTACGTGTAATGTTAATCGAACAGCTCTACCGAGCCATGACCATTAACCATAATCATCCTTATCACCGCGCAGGCTAACTGCCGCAGATTAATTTGAAAAGCAAGACTTTCCCACCAATGACTATTTAGGCAAAAGGTATGAATTTACAAATACTTCCAGGACTCTTTATTTCACATGGTTCACCCATGCTTGCACTAGATCCTGAGCAAGTGGGCCCTGCATTACAACGCTTAGGTCATAACTTGCCCCGACCTCAAACCATCGTTGTCATGTCTGCGCATTGGGAAAGTAATGCTTTAGAAGTGAATACTGGGGTACGTCCTGAAACTTGGCATGATTTTCGTGGTTTCCCTAAAGAACTCTATGAAATCCGTTACCCTGCTCCTGGAAGCCCTGAACTGGCTGAAGAAATTCTCCAGCTTTTAGCCGAAGCCCAACTCACTGCTCACGCCAATAGTACTCGCCCTCGTGATCATGGTGTTTGGATGCCTTTATTACACATGTATCCAGAAGCAGATATTCCTGTCATTGAAATTTCTCTGCCTATGAATATGAATGCCGATCAAATCTATAAAATCGGTCAGACACTTGCGCCATTACGTGATAGACAAATTTTGCTCATTGGTTCAGGTAGTATTACTCATAATTTAAAAGAACTTTCTTGGAATAACCAAAATAATCAAGTACCTGAATGGGCTTCATCATTTAGAAACTATGTTGTAAGCAAACTCACGCATAGCAATTATGATGCAATATTGGACTGGGATAGCATTCCGTTTCTCAATAAAAATCATCCGACACTTGAACATTTTGCACCAATTTTCTTTGCTATGGGCACAGGACAACGCTTTAGCCTTGTACATAGTAGTTTTTCGATGGGTGCATTAGGAATGGATATTTATCGTTTTGACTAAAATATAGTCCTAAACAGTTTTACTGCCCCCAACTTTCCTTCACATTTCACACAACTTATAACAAATTGTTAAGCAATATTTAAGTTTTGGTTATATTGATACATAATGATACGTAAATGATAAATTGCGTCCATAGTTTTTGTACGCCAATCCAGTATTCTATAGCTATTCCTCCAAAAGTGAATAAAACATGAAATTCAAATATTTAGCTTTATCTCTACTTCCATTAGCCCTTGCAGCTTGCCAAACAAGTGATGTTCAAAAATTGGGGGATACTGCTGTGAAAGTTTTACAACAACAAGGTAATGCTGAACAAACATTAAATGCTTATCAGTGGTCATATCAGCCAGCGGGTACAAAACAGCCGATTGTTCTTAGTTTTAAAGATCAAAAGATGAGCATTGAAACGGGTTGTAATAATATGTTTGGTGCTGTAACGATTGCAAATAGTACTATTACTACAGGTAATTTAGCAGCGACCAATATGATGTGTACGCCTGAACTCATGAAGCAAGAAGCTTTTGCAGGTTCATTATTCCAAGGTGGTAAAACAGCATTTGTTTTAGATACTGCCAATACTGAAGCACCAACACTGACTTTAGTTAGCCCAACAGCAGGTAAAGTTGTATTTACAGGTAAAATGACACCTGAAACTAAATATAACACTCAAGGCGAAACCATCTTTTTGGAAATCAGCCCTGAAACCAAACAATGTACAGGTGTTGCACCACAAACTTGTTTGCAAGTTCGTGAGATTAAATATGCTGAAAATGGTGTGAAAACCCAAGTCGATAAAGATTGGACTTTGTTCTATGACAATATTGATGGCTTTAAGCACACAGCAAATGAGCGTCAAGTGGTTCGCATCAAACGCTACGAAATTAAAAATCCTGCGGCAGATCAATCTAAATATGCCTATGTTCAAGATATGATCATTGAACGTGAAGCGATTAAAGGCTCACTTTAATCTCTGATTGATTGAAAATAAATAATCGAAAATATTTTAAAAACCGATGTTTAGCCATCGGTTTTTTATTCTCAATTTCTATTATTTTAATCAGTGAATTTTTGCTATGAGAATAAAAATAATCATGCTCGCACTGCTCTGTACTGCATGTGCTGAAAAACCACTAACAAACCAAGAAACTCAAAACCTACTTAGTCAATATACATGGGTATATACAGCACCCAACAGTGATACTCCAATAGAACTCACTTTTAAAGATAATCAACTTAGTGCATATGCTTCCTGTAACAGCATGGGTTCACCTTATAAAATCGTTGAACAGCAAATCATTACACAATCCTCTTTTTTAAGTACTGAGATAGGTTGCCCTCCACACTTAGAAAAACAAGAATCCTTTATCACAGGCTTTTTTGAACAGCCCGTTCCCTTTAAAATTAGCTCACGTTCAAGTCAACATCCCAAACTTATTTTTCAAAAAGATCAGCAAGAATATATCTTTGTAGGCACAAAATGTTCACATAAAAGTAAAAATGCACATGGAGAATAGATCATGAAAATCACAACCTTTTTATTATTTTCCTGTGCAGTTTTGTCTATTTCAGCCTGCCAAAATACAACGATTGTAAATAAACCGATTACGCCCGCTGTCTTATCATCTCAGCAATTCAATGAAATATTACAACAACATACATGGACATATACCCCACCGAACAGCGAAATACCCATTCAAATTAATTTTAATAATGAGAGTATTGCAATTTATAGTGGCTGTAATTTAATGAGTCGGAAATATAAAACTCAAGACCATCAAATCATGC
>NZ_SGSW01000043.1:0-31393 GCF_004209125.1 Acinetobacter sp. WCHAc060033
CATTTATGAAATGTCAACAGCCCCTATCTATAGACAATAAAAATGGCTGAATGAAAAACTAAAATTTTAAGGTTTACACAAAATGATCAAAATCAACATGATCCCGCTTCATGGTATCGATATTGAAAATATTGGCCATATTGCTTTAGGGCAATCTCAAACAGAGCTTATCCATCTGCTTGGGCAGCCTGCTGAACACTCAGATGCTGTGCAACTATATTATGATCAATATGAACTGCGTATTGATCTCAATCAAAATAAAAGCATTGAATTTATTGAGTTTATAAACGGACCTTATCCAGAAAAAACTAAACTTTCTATTTATGGTGTTGATCCATTTCAAATTGATGCGAACAATCTTATCCAACTGCTCACAGAAAAAAATAATGGTCATGTTGATCTTAGTGAAGCCGATTATTGTTTTACTTTTTTAAATATTTCTGTCGGCATTTGGCGACAGTACACAGAACAAGACGTTATGGAAAATATTACAGAAATGAAAAAAAATAACCAATATTTAGAAAATCAGGATTGGTTATTGGTGGATTTGGATAAAGCTAAACATTTTTGGACAATCGGCTTAGGTGAAAAAAACTACTATCACGACTCTGAATAATCACACCAATAAAAAAAGGAGCTTACGCTCCTTTAATGTTCCCTATATTTGCTTTGAGCAAGTTAAGAAACTAGTTTAGGCTTTTTTGCTGCTTGAGCTTCACGCTTATGAAACTTCAATACACCATCATCAAACTTAGCATTCTTAAGCTCTTTACGATCAGCAAGATAGTTATTGGTCACTTTCCATGGCGCATGCTTACCTTGTTTCGGCATCACATTTGCTGCACGAGCAATATAACCTGACGATAAGCTACCCATTACTGTATCTTCCATCAATTCAGTCGCATCCCCTTGTGGAATGACTTCATCAAAGCCTTTTTTATCCATATAATTCACAAGGCGACTGATATATTCACCAGCAATATCAACTTTCAATGTCCATGATGCATTAATATAACCAATGATCATAGCCATGTTTGGTACATCACTGACCATTACACCTTGGTACAACATATGCTGAGAAGTATTGAGTGGTTTACCATCTAATGTCGCTTTGATTCCACCTAAAATTTGGATCTCCAAACCTGTTGCAGAAACAATAATATCTGCGTCTAAATGCTGACCTGATTTTAATTGAATACCAGTTTCAGTAATTTTTTCAATATGGTCAGTTTCAACACTCGCCTTACCCGAACGTAAAATTTTGAATAAATCACCATCAGGTACCACACACAAACGTTGATCCCATGGATTATAGTTCGGTGTAAAGTGTTTCATATCCACCTTACCCTTCAGCTGCATTTCAATCGATTTTAATAACAATTTACGCAAGACTTTAGGTTGCTTCTGAGCTAAAGCATAAATACCACGTTGCATACCAATATTACGCGCACGAGTTAATTTATAAGCAATATCTTCTGGCAATACCTTACGCATCTTGTCATACACAAAATCAACCGAAGGAATCGAAGCAATATACGTTGGCGAACGTTGTAACATCGTTACATGCCCTGCACCGCCTTTTGACATCGCAGGTACTAAAGTAATTGCTGTTGCACCACTACCAATAATCACCACTTTTTTGCCAGCATAATCTAAATTTTCTGGCCAGAATTGTGGATTGATAAATTGACCTTTAAAGTTTTCTTTACCCGGATAATCTGGCTGATAACCTTGATCATAATTATAATAGCCAGTACACCCTACAACAAAATTGGCAACCCAAGTTTGTAATTTACCATTCGGATCTTCAATTTCTACAACCCATTTCTTCGTTGAAGAATCATAATTTGCTGTACGAACACGATGGTTAAAATGAATTTTCTCTTTTAATTTAAATTCATCAACAACTTCAGCCACATAACCTTTAATCGATGCACCATCAGCCAAAACATTGGCTTTTTGCCAAGGCTTAAAATTAAAGCCAAATGTAGACATATCTGAGTCTGAACGAATCCCTGGGTATTTAAACAAATCCCAAGTTCCACCAAAGCTTTCACGACGCTCAATAATTTCAAACGACCGCTGTGGTGAATTTTTAGATAAATGAGCAGCAACACCAATACCAGAGATGCCTGCGCCAACGATGAGAATATCGACTTGCTTTTCCATTTTCTTTTTATAACCTTTTTAAAAGTACATTTTTATTAAAGCACAAATTTGACAATACGCAATGTCAAGTTTGCATATTTCTGACGAAATTCATGTCAGTTCAGGACAAAATAACAGATTGTCAGACAAAATTGTTAATTTTAAAGCATAAAAAAGGTCGGTAAAATACCGACCTTTTCGAACAACCGATTGTTCTATGGCGTGAGTAAACTTAGTTTACTTCACGATCCACAAGTTCTACATAAGCCATCGGCGCAGCATCACCTGCACGGAAACCAGCTTTAAGAACACGTAGATAACCGCCGTTACGTTCTTTATAACGAGGGCCAAGAACGGTAAATAATTTACCAACTGTTGCTGCTGAACGAGTACGAGCAAATGCCAAACGGCGGTTCGCTACTGTATCGTTTTTAGCTAAAGTGATTAAAGGCTCAGCTACACGACGTAACTCTTTTGCTTTAGGCACAGTTGTTTTAATCAACTCGTGCTCGAACAAAGAGTTAGCCATGTTTTGGAACATCGCTTTACGATGACTGCTTGTACGGCCTAATTTCACACCACTATTACGATGACGCATGGTGATAGTCCTACTTAATTAACGGCTACGATAGGCGAAACGATCGTCCATACGGAGACTAGCTGGTGGCCAGTTCTCTAAACGCATGCCGAGCTGTAAGCCCTTAGAAGCCAGAACATCTTTGATCTCTGTAAGCGATTTTTTACCAAGGTTAGGCGTTTTAAGTAGCTCAACCTCTGTACGCTGTACAAGATCACCAATGTAGTAAATATTTTCTGCTTTCAAACAGTTAGCAGAACGAACAGTAAGCTCTAGATCATCAACTGGACGAAGCAAGATTGGATCAACTTCTTCACGTGGTTCTTGAGCAACTGGAGCTTGATCTTTCTGAAGATCAACAAAAATTGCAATTTGTTGTTGCAAGATTGTTGCCGCTTTGCGGATTGCTTCTTCTGGATCTACAGTACCATTTGTTTCAAGATCAATGACAAGCTTGTCAAGGTCAGTACGTTGTTCTACACGCGCATTTTCAACGGTATAAGACACACGTTTGATCGGGCTATAAGAAGCATCTAACTGTAAGCGACCTACAGGGCGAGTTTCGCCTTCTGGGAAGCGTGAATCAGAAGTTTCATAGCCACGGCCTTGAGAAACTTTCAAGCGCATTTTTAATGAGCCTGAAGCACTTAAAGTGCCAATCAAATGTTCAGGGTTAACCACTTCAACATTATGAGGTAAACGAAGATCTGCGGCAGTAACATCACCAGGACCTTGTTTTTCTAATGTTAAATATGCTTCGTTTTGATCGAACAGCTTAATAGACAATCCTTTTAGGTTCAGCAAGAGCTCGACGATGTCCTGCTGCAAGCCTTCTAAAGTACTGTACTCGTGCTCGACACCTTCTATCTCAACTTCAACCACAGCAGCGCCAGGTAAAGAAGATAATAGGATGCGACGTAAAGCATTACCTAGAGTATGACCAAAGCCACGCTCTAATGGTTCAAGAATCACTTTTGCCGAGGTCCCGCTTGCCGCTTCGACCTTGATCGCTTGCGGAGTTAGAAACTCGTTTGCAGTACGCGTCATTATTGCTACCTCAAGGATTATTTAGAATACAATTCTACAATCAAGCTTTCGTTGATTTCAGCTGGTAAATCAGAACGATCAGGTGCAGATTTAAATGTACCTTCAAGTTTTGAATGATCTACTTCAATCCAAGCAGCTGTACCACGTTGAGTAGCTAATTCAATTGCGTTTTTGATACGTAATTGTTGTTTAGCACTTTCGTGAACTGCGATCACATCGCCCGCTTTAACTTGGATAGACGCGATGTTAACACGACGACCATTTAAAGTGATTGAACGGTGAGATACAAGCTGACGAGCTTCTGCACGTGTAGAACCAAAACCCATACGATAAACAACGTTATCGAGGCGGCTTTCAAGCAATTTCAACAAGTTTTCACCTGTTGCGCCTTTAACACGAGCAGCTTCTTTATAGTAGTTACTAAATTGACGCTCTAAAACACCGTACATACGACGTACTTTTTGTTTTTCACGTAATTGTAGTGAGTACTCAGATTGTTTACCACCACGCGCCTGACCATGTTGACCAGGAGCTTTAGCAGCTTTTTTAGTTTTGACGTCAAAAGGTTTAACGCCAGATTTTAATTGCAGGTCTGTCCCTTCGCGGCGAGAGAGTTTGCATTTTGGACCAATATAACGAGCCATGAATGTTTCTCCTTACACGCGACGTTTTTTAGGTGGACGGCAACCGTTGTGCGGAATCGGAGTCACATCGGTAATGCTGTTAATTTTATAACCCACTGCACCTAATGCACGAACCGCAGATTCACGACCTGGACCAGGACCTTTTACAAGGACGTCCAAGTTTTTCAAACCGTAATCTAAAGCAGCTTTACCAGCAACTTCAGCAGCTACCTGAGCAGCAAACGGAGTTGATTTACGTGATCCACGGAAGCCTTGTCCACCTGAAGTAGCCCAAGCCAATGCATTACCTTGACGATCTGTGATCGTAACAATGGTGTTATTAAAAGAAGCGTGAATGTGTGCAACACCTTCAGAGACGGTACGAGTGACCTTCTTGCGTGTGCGAGTATCTTTAGCCATCTTTTAGCTTCCAGAAATCTTATTTCTTAATAGGTTTGCGCGGACCTTTACGGGTACGTGCGTTAGTTTTGGTGCGTTGTCCGCGAACAGGCAAGCTGCGACGATGACGAAGACCGCGGTAGCAGCCTAAATCCATTAAACGTTTAATGTTCATGGAAATTTCGCGACGTAAGTCACCTTCGGTCGGAACCTTAGCAACTTCAGCACGAATCGCATCAAGCTGAGCATCATCTAATTCACGGATTTTAGTTGTAGTAGCGATACCTGCAGCAGCTAAGATGTTCTTAGCAGTGTGGCGGCCAATACCAAAAATATACGTGAGAGAGATAACAGCATGCTTGTTATCCGGAATGTTTACACCGGCAATACGAGCCATTCAAATTTCTCCAAAAAGGCAGTAGAGATAATCAACCGCCCCACAAAAATCTTGAGGGGCGGATAATAACCTAATTAGCCTACTGAAATCAACAGGTCTTAATTAAATTAACCTTGACGCTGCTTATGACGAGGTTCTGCGCTGCAAATTACGCGAATAACCCCATGACGCTTGATAACTTTACAGTTACCACAAATTTTCTTTACAGAAGCTTGTACTTTCATGATGAAACCTTCTAAGTGCGCTTATCCCTTAGGATGAGCAGTCGTTTTTCTCATTAACGATTGATTGTCATATTGATGAGATGTGAGATGAGCTTGAAGCTGAGCCATAAAGTCCATCACAACTACAACTACGATCAGCAATGATGTACCACCAAGGTGGAACGGAATACCAAATGAACTTTGCAGAATCATCGGCATCAAACAAATCACAGTGATGTAAATTGCACCAATAAACGTCAAACGATTAAGAATATGATCTAAGTAACGAGCAGTTTGCTCACCTGGGCGAATACCAGGTACATAAGCTCCGCTACGCTTCAAGTTTTCTGATACTTCTTTCGGGCTAAATACAAGCGCCGTATAGAAATAACAGAAGAATATGATGAGCGCACCGAAGAGCACCAAATACAACGGTTGTCCAGGCGATAATACCAATGCCAAATCTTGAAGGCTACGTTTTACAATTCCTGCATTTGGATCAGCACTACCCAACCATTGACCTAAACTTGCAGGGAACAACAATAACGAACTTGCGAAAATTGCTGGAATAACCCCTGCCATATTAATTTTCAATGGCAAATGTGTTTGCTGTGCAGTGAATACACGACGACCTTGTTGCTTTTGAGCATAGTTTACAGGAATACGACGTTGAGCTTTCTCAATAAACACGATTGCTGCTAAAACAGCAACTGATAGCAACCCAAATACAGCCAAACCAATTAAACTTGATTGACCATTATCTACCGAAGTAAATGCTTGAATCACTAGGTTTGGTAAGCCAGCAACAATACCTGCAAAGATAATCATTGAGATACCATTACCAACACCACGTTCAGTTATTTGCTCACCCAACCACATCAAGAACATAGTACCTGCAACTAACGATGTTAGTGCTGGAACGTAAAAAGCCAGTCCTGAAGTCAAAGTAATCCCTTGACTAATTAGACCAGCACACATTCCAATACCTTGGACTAATGCAAGTAAGAGCGTGCCATAACGCGTATATTGATTAATCTTACGCTTACCTTGCTCGCCTTCTTTCTTTAAAGCTTCTAACGAAGGAACCACTGTTGACATCAGCTGCACGATAATCGAAGCAGAAATGTAAGGCATGATCCCTAACGCTAGAATGGACATTCGTTCTAATGCTCCACCCGAGAACATATTAAACAAACCTAAAAAAGTACCTTCATTAGCTTTGAAAAAACGTTCTAGAGCGACATTATCGATACCCGGCAGAGGAATATGCGCTCCTAGTCGAAAAACCACCAATGCACCAATTAAAAACATTAATCGGCGAATAATTTCACGGTATTTCACATGAAATGGTTGGCCTTTCATCATGTTAACATGACCTGAAGAACTAGGAGACATAGTCACTCGCGATTACTCCTCGACTTTACCGCCAGCAGCTTCAACAGCAGCTTTAGCGCCTTTAGTCAATGCAACACCTTGAACAGTGAATGCACGAGTGATTTCACCAGAAAGAACGATACGAGCACGTAACATATCTTTACGTACAACATTCGCAGCTTTCAAAGTTTCAAGTGAAACAATATCACCTTCAACTTTAGCAAGCTCTGACAAACGTACTTCAGCAGTTTTCAAAGCCAATTGACTTGTAAAACCGAATTTAGGTAAACGGCGATATAACGCAGTTTGACCGCCTTCAAAGCCTGGACGAACGCCACCACTTTTACGTGATTTTTGACCTTTAACACCACGGCCACCAGTCTTACCAACGCCAGAACCGATACCACGACCTAAACGAAGGTTATCACGCTTAGCACCTTCTGCAGGTGCAATTGTATTTAAACGCAGAGTCATGGCTTATTCCTCTACACTAACCATATAGTAGACTTGGTTGATCATACCACGGTTAGAAGGAGTATCTACCACTTCTACTGTATGACCAATACGACGCAGACCTAAACCCTTCAACGAAAGTTTGTGATTTTTCAAACGATGTGAAGAAGATTTAGTCTGGGTAACTTTAATCGTTTTCATGATTGATTACCCTAAAATTTGTTCTACTGAAAGACCACGTTTCGCAGCTACTTTCTCAGGAGAAGTCATATCACGCAAACCGTTAAAAGTCGCGTTTACAACGTTCGCTGCGTTAGTAGAACCATAACACTTAGTCAATACGTTACGTACACCAGCAGCTTCTAAAACTGCGCGCATAGAACCACCAGCGATTACGCCAGTACCTTCTGATGCAGGTTGCATGTAAACACGGCTAGCGCCATGACGAGCATTGATAGGATGTTGTACAGTACCGTCAACAAGATCAACAGTGATCATGTTGCGACGTGCAGCTTCAAGTGCTTTAGAAATAGCAGCTGGAACTTCACGAGCTTTACCGCGACCAAAACCTACACGACCATTACCATCACCAACCACAGTCAATGCTGTGAAAGAGAAGATACGACCACCCTTAACAACTTTGGCTACACGATCAACGGCAACCAGCTTTTCAACAAGACCTTCGTTTTGTTCAACTTTAGCCATGATTAGAACTCCAAGCCGTTTTCACGAGCAGCATCAGCCAAGGCTTTGATACGACCATGATATTTAAAACCAGAACGGTCAAATGCAACTTTAGTTACACCAGCAGCTTTTGCACGTTCTGCGATTAAAGCACCTACTTTAGTAGCTGAGTCTACATTACCTGTAGTACCGCTACGTAGTGATGCATCCAAAGTTGAAGCTTGCGCTAAAACTTTGCCACCATCTGCAGAAATAACTTGAGCATAGATGTGACGCGGCGTGCGGTTTACACACAAACGAGTCGCACCCAATGCACGGATGTGCAAGCGTGTGCTTTTCGCACGACGCAAACGGGATTGTTTCTTTTCGTTCATAAGAACCTCGCGCCTTATTTCTTCTTAGCTTCTTTACGAAGTACAACTTCGTCAGAATAACGAACACCTTTACCTTTATAAGGCTCTGGCGGACGGTAACCACGGATTTCCGCAGCAACTTGACCTAATTTTGCTTTATCAGCAGATTTTAGGATAATTTCAGTCGCTGTTGGAGTTTCAGCAGTTACACCTTCAGGAAGGTTGTAATCAATCGGGTGAGAGAAACCAAGGTTAAGGTTAACAACAGTACCTTTAACCGCAGCTTTATAACCAACACCGATAAGTTGTAACTTACGTTCGAAACCTTCGCTAACACCTTTTACAAGGTTATTAAGAACAGCGCGAGCAGTGCCAGCTTGCATCCAAGAATCGCGAGATTCTTTAACTGGAGCAATATGAAGTTGACCTTCTTCCTGTTTAAGCTCGACCAGCGCATGCAGGTTGAAAGACAACGTACCTTTGCTGCCTTTCACTTCGACCTGCCGGCCGTTCTGAGTAACTGTTACACCATTAGGTACAGCTACTGGGGCTTTAGCCACACGAGACATGAGGAATCACCTATTAAGAAACAAAAGCAATAACTTCACCACCAACGCCCGCAGAACGTGCAGCGCGATCAGTCATGATGCCTTTGCTTGTAGAAACAATTGCAATACCTAAACCTTGCTTAACGCTCGGAAGTGCATCTTTACCGCGATACTGACGTAGACCTGGACGGCTTACGCGTTTCACAGTTTCGATAACTGGTTTGCCTTCAAAATATTTTAAAGTAATTGTCAAAGTAGCTTTGCCTTCAACTTCAGCAACTTCTACATTTGAAATGTAACCTTCTTGTTGAAGTACGTTTGCAATTGCAACTTTCAACTTAGAATTAGGCATAGAAACAGTTTGTTTCTTTGCCATTTGTGCGTTACGAACACGTGTTAGCATGTCGGCAACGGTATCTTGCATACTCATTTATAGTCGCTCCTTACCAGCTTGCCTTAACAACGCCCGGTACGTCACCTTGCATTACTGTGTCACGTAATTTGTTACGGCTTAGGCCGAACTTACGGAAGTAACCATGAGGACGACCAGTTAAACCACAACGGTTACGAAGACGTACTGGAGATGCATTACGTGGTAATGCTTGTAACTTCATCATCGCATCGAAACGTTCTTCATCAGAAGCATTTACGTTTGCAATCGTAGCTTTTAATTCAGCACGTTTTGCAGCGTATTTAGCAACTGTTGCTTCGCGTTTCAATTCGCGATTAATCATACCTTTCTTAGCCATATCGACCTCTTATTTGAACGGGAAGCCAAATGCACGAATAAGTGCACGGCCTTCGTCATCGGTGCGAGCAGTCGTAGTGATAGTAATATCCATACCACGAATACGATCGATCTTATCAAAATCGATTTCAGGGAACATGATTTGTTCCTTGAGACCCATTGAATAGTTACCACGACCATCAAATGATTTCGCAGAAAAACCGCGGAAGTCACGAATACGAGGGATCGCGATAGAGATCAAACGGTCTAAGAATTCGTACATACGTTCGCCGCGTAAAGTTACTTTACAACCAATCGGCCAACCATCACGGATTTTAAAACCAGCGATTGATTTACGAGCTAAAGTAAGCACTGGTTTTTGACCAGCAATAGCTTGCATATCAGAAAGAGCGCCATCTAACAATTTCTTGTCAGCAGCAGCATCACCAACACCCATGTTGATAGTGATTTTTGTGATGCGAGGAATCTCCATCACATTACCTAGACCAAGTTCTTCTTTTAACTTAGCTCGGATTTCGTCGTTATAACGCGTTTTAAGTCTGGCCATAGCCTATTTCAACCTATTACTTCGCTACCGCCACTGATTCACCATTTGACTTGTAAACGCGAGTTTTCACGCCTTCAGTCACTTGGTAACCAACACGGTCAGCCTTTTGGGTTGCAGCATTAAAAATTGCTACATTTGAAATATGAAGCGAAGCTTCTTGTGTAACGATAGCGCCTTCAGCACCTGTTGCACGGTTCGGCTTTTGATGCTTCTTAACTAAGTTAAGGCCTTCAACCTTAACTTGGTCATTTGAAACAGACAATACAGTACCCTGTTTGCCTTTTTCTTTACCTGCGATCACAATTACTTGATCGCCTTTTCTAATCTTAGCCATGATTGCCTCTATTATAGAACTTCAGGAGCCAATGAAATAATTTTCATGAACTGTTCAGTACGAAGTTCACGAGTCACTGGTCCGAAAATACGAGTTGCAATCGGTGCTTTGTTGTTGTTCAAAATAACAGCTGCGTTATCATCGAAACGAATAACTGAACCATCTGGACGACGGATGCCGAATTTTGTACGTACAACAACAGCATTCATCACGTCACCTTTTTTAACACGGCCACGTGGAATAGCTTCTTTTACAGTAACTTTAATAATGTCGCCAACAGAAGCATAACGACGATGTGAACCACCAAGTACTTTAATACATTGTACGCGGCGAGCACCACTGTTGTCTGCTACGTCTAGCATACTTTCGGTTTGAATCATTGCCCTACTCCAAAACCGAGCATCACCGGTCGCAATTTCGAAAGGCTCAAAGAGTACTCGAAATTGACCGATGATGCAACAAGAACGTTAATTACTCAGCAGCAGCTTCAATAACTTCCACTAAAGTCCAAGCTTTAGTTTTTGAGATTGGGCGGCTTTCTTTGATGGTTACAACATCACCAGTTTTAGCTGTGTTGTTCTCATCATGAGCGTGTAATTTAGTTGAACGGCGAATTGATTTGCCATACAACGGGTGTTGAACGCGGCGTTCAATAAGTACAACAATAGACTTGTCCATTTTGTCACTTACGACTTTACCTGTTAACGTGCGAACTGTTTGCTCACTCATTGTGCGTTCCCCTGTTTTTCGGTAAGGAGGGTCTTGATACGAGCAATTGTCTTACGAGTAAGCGCAACTTCATGCGATTTACCCAATTGACCAGTTGCTTTCGCCATACGAAGACGGAATTGGTTAAGCTGTTGCTCATCAAGCAAAGCTGTCAACTCTTCTACCGACTTTTCACGTAGATCTTTAGTTTTCATTACATCACCGTCTTAGTAACGATAGTGGTTTTGAACGGAAGTTTAGCCGCTGCAAGCGTAAACGCTTCACGAGCTAATTCTTCACTCACACCATCCATTTCGTACAAGATCTTACCTGGTTTGATTTGGCAAACCCAGTATTCCACAGAACCTTTACCTTTACCCATACGAACTTCTAATGGTTTTTCAGTAATTGGTTTGTCTGGGAAAACACGGATAAAGATCTTACCACCACGTTTAACACGACGGCTAATTGTACGACGCGCAGCTTCAATTTGACGCGCAGTCATTTGACCACGTTCAACTGATTTAAGTGCGATTGTACCGAAAGATACTGTGCTACCACGGTGCGCTAGACCAGTGTTACGGCCTTTTTGCACTTTACGGAATTTAGTACGTTTAGGTTGCAACATGGATTATTCTCCTTTTTCAGCAGAACGATCATTGCGACGACCACGACGCTCTTGACCTTCACCACGACCGCGACCGCGTTTAGCTGGACGTTCTTCAGCAGGAGCAGGGTTCATGACTTGTTTCATGCCACCTAAGATCTCGCCACGGAAAATCCAAACTTTAACACCAATCGTACCGTAAGTAGTTTCAGCACGCATAGTTGCATAGTCGATGTCAGCACGAAGTGTATGCAAAGGTACACGACCTTCACGATACCATTCAGTACGTGCAATTTCAGCACCGCCTAAACGACCAGAAACTTCAACTTTAATACCTTTAGCACCAGCACGCATAGAGTTTTGAACCGCACGCTTCATAGCACGACGGAACATTACACGTTTTTCTAATTGAGAAGCGATCGCTTCAGCAACTAAACGAGCGTCTAAATCTGGGCGATCGATTTCGTTGATGCTTACTTGCGCTGGAACACCCATAATTGTAGTGAGTTCACGCTGTAATTTTTCAATGTCTTCGCCTTTTTTACCGATCACGATACCTGGACGAGCAGTGCTAATAGTTACTTTAGCAGCGCCTGTAGGACGTTCGATAAGAATATTGCTGATCATCGCGCTTTTAAGTTTTTTAGTTAAAAACTCACGAACTTGAAGATCTTTAAGCAAGTATTCAGCGTATTGTTTCGGACTCGCATACCAGTTGGCGTTATGACGTTTTACAACACCAAGGCGGATACCGATTGGATGAACCTTCTGACCCATATCAAACCCCTACCTTAACGGTAATGTGACAAGTACGCTTAGTAATACGATCTGCACGGCCTTTAGCACGTGGCATAATACGTTTAAGGCTCATGCCTTCATCAACGTAAATCGTAGTTACTTTAAGATCGTCTACATCTAAACTGTTATTATGTTCAGCGTTTGCAATCGCAGATTCCAATGCTTTTTTAACTAAAACTGCAGCTTTTTTGTTGCTGAAGTTCAAGATATTTAAAGCGTGCGCAACAGATTTGCCGCGGATTAGATCTGCAACCAAACGAGTTTTTTGTGCCGAGATAGCGGCACCGCGTAATTTAGCAGTTACTTCCATCATAGCACCTATTAACGTTTAGACTTCTTGTCAACACCGTGACCACGATAGGTACGAGTTGGCGCGAATTCACCTAATTTATGTCCAACCATATGTTCAGATACGATCACTGGAACATGGTTACGGCCATTGTGTACAGAAATTGTTAAACCAACAAAATCTGGGAGGATCATCGAACGACGCGACCAAGTTTTGATCGGCTTACGGTTATTAGCCGCGATTGCCGCTTCAACCTTAGCGAACAAGTGCGCATCGACGAATGGGCCTTTTTTCAGAGAACGAGGCATTGTCAGATTCCTTTACTTGTTACTTAACGCGACGGTCGCGAATGATCATCTTAGTCGTACGCTTGTTGGTACGTGTTTTGTACCCTTTAGCTTTTTGACCCCATGGGCTTA
This sequence comes from Acinetobacter sp. WCHAc060033, assembly GCF_004209125.1. Lineage (NCBI taxonomy): Bacteria > Pseudomonadati > Pseudomonadota > Gammaproteobacteria > Moraxellales > Moraxellaceae > Acinetobacter > Acinetobacter sp. WCHAc060033. Next base: position 13,257 of record NZ_SGSW01000043.1, read on the forward strand.
CAGGTTGAATACCTTTGTTACGCCCTTCACCACCACCATGTGGATGGTCTACTGGGTTCATCGCCATACCACGAACGGTAGGACGAACGCCACGCCAGCGTGCTGCACCTGCTTTACCAAGTGAGCGAAGGTTGCTTTCTGAGTTAGATACTTCACCTAACACAGCGCGACATTCAACGTGTACTTTACGCATTTCGCCTGAACGTAGACGAATGATAGCGTAAGAACCGTCACGACCTAATAACTGAGCAGAAGTACCAGCAGAACGCACTAATTGTGCACCTTTACCGATTTTAAGCTCAATGTTATGAAGTGTAGAACCGATAGGCATGTTACGAAGTGGCAAGCAGTTACCTGGACGAATTGGAGCATCGTTACCAGATTGTACTTTATCACCAGCACGTAGACCTTTAGGCGCAATGATATAACGACGTTCACCGTCAGCATAAAGCACAAGTGCAATATGTGAAGTACGGTTAGGATCGTATTCGATACGCTCTACAGTCGCAGGAATGCCATCTTTGTTACGTTTAAAGTCAACGATACGATAGTGTTGCTTATGACCACCACCAACGTGACGAGTAGTAATGTGACCGTTGTTATTACGACCACCAGTACGTTTTTTTGCTTCTACCAACGGAGCATAAGGTGCGCCTTTGTGAAGATGATTGTGAACAACCTTCTCTACAAAGCGACGCCCTGGAGACGTTGGCTTACATTTTTGAATAGGCATAATTCTCGTCCTTATTCCGCTGCGTTTTCAGCGGTATCGCCCAAGTCAGCCATTTCAACATCTTGGCCAGCTTTCAGGGTGACGTATGCTTTTTTAACATCAGAACGACGTCCTAATGTACGACCAAAGCGCTTAGTCTTACCTTTAGTGATAGTCGTGTTAACTTTAACAACTTCTACACCAAACAATTGTTCAACTGCTTTTTTGATTTCAAGTTTGTTTGCATCAAGTGCAACTTTAAATACTTGAACACCAGCAGTTTCACCTAAAACTTGTGCTTTTTCTGAGAATACAGGTCCTTTTAGGACTTGATAGATACGTTCGTTGTTCATCCGAGTTCTACCTCAATTTTCTTAGCAGCAGCAACAGACATTACAACTTTATCGAACGCGATCAAGCCAACAGGATCGATCCCAGCAGCATCAACCACATCAACGTGTGGAAGGTTACGAGCAGCTAAATATAGATTTTCATCTACAGCTTCTGTAACGATTAATGCGCGAGTAGCGTTCAAGTCGTTAAGTTTTGCAAGCAATTCTTTAGTTTTAGGCGCTTCAACAGCAAACTCTTCAACTAATACAAGACGATCTTGGCGAACAAGTTCAGCTAAGATACATTGCATTGCACCGCGGTACATTTTACGGTTCACTTTTTGAGACCAATCTTGTGGACGAGCAGCAAAAGTTTTACCACCACCAACCCAGATTGGGCTACGAATAGAACCAGCACGAGCGCGGCCAGTACCTTTTTGACGGAATGGTTTTTTACCACCGCCAGAAACGTCTGCACGTGATTTTTGTGCTTTTGAGCCTTGACGACCACCAGCTAAATAAGCTGTAACAACTTGGTGTACAAGAGCTTCATTAAAGTCACGACCAAACGCAACTTCAGACAATTCAACAGCAGAGCCGGAAACAGTTTTTAAATTCACGTTATTTCCCCTCAGGCCTTGATCGTAGGACGAACAGTTACGTCACCACCAGTCGCACCAGGAATCGCGCCTTTAACAACAAGAACTGAACGTTCCGTGTCGATAGCAACAATTTCAAGACCCTGTGTAGTTACACGTTCAGCACCTAAATGGCCAGCCATTTTTTTGCCTTTGAATACACGACCAGGAGTCTGGTTTTGACCAGTAGAACCTAAAACACGGTGAGAAACCGAGTTACCGTGAGTAGCATCTTGCGTACGGAAGTTCCAACGCTTAACACCACCTTGGAAACCTTTACCTTTAGACGTACCAGTTACATCAACGATTTGACCAACTGTGAACAAGTCAACAGTTAACGTACCGCCAACTTCACGACCTTCAAGATCAGCTTCTGTAGCGCGGAATTCTTGAACCAAACGACCAGCAGCAACACCCGCTTTCGCGAAGTGACCTTTTTGAGCGTTAGTTACGCGAGATTCGCGACGTTCACCAGTAGTGATTTGAATCGCTTGATAACCATCAGTTTCAAGCGTTTTGATTTGAGTGATACGGTTAGGATCAACCTCAATCACTGTTACAGGTACAGAAACACCAGCATCTGTAAAGATACGTGTCATACCGCACTTGCGACCGACTAAACCAATAGCCATGTGCATAAACCTCTAAAAAAGCGGCCTAATTAACTTAGAGCGTTAATTAACCGAAAGCCTTAACCCAATGCGATCTGAACATCAACACCAGCTGCAAGATCTAATTTCATCAATGCATCTACAGTTTTGTCTGTAGGTTGAACGATGTCGATCAAACGTTTGTAAGTGCGGATCTCGTATTGGTCACGCGCATCTTTGTTAACGTGTGGTGATGTTAAAACGTTAAAACGTTCGATGCGAGTAGGCATCGGGATTGGACCACAAACTTGTGCGCCAGTACGTTTTGCTGTTTCTACGATCTCTTGAGACGATTGATCAATTAGACGGTGATCAAAAGACTTAAGACGGATACGAATTCTCTGGTTAGACATACCAGTTAACTCCAAGCCAAATATATAAAGAATCACTCCTGACGCATCTCACCCCACTAAAAAGGCAAGTGTCAAGAGCAGTGAAAATCACTAAGGTCGTGATCGATGCCACGACTGTAACGATCTGGATAACTTTCTTCGCTATCCACCCCTCCATATCGAAGGGTCGCTCATTATAACGATTGTTTAACGCTTAAGCAAACCTATTTCAGGCTTTTTCTTGTTTTTCGGTGAATTATTTGTAACCTGCTCAGTTTAAAAAATAATCTTATTTTTATACTTGTAAAACATAGTCAATGGCGCGATTTAAAAGCTGATTACCCATTGAATATTCCAATTTTTGTGATTTTTTTAAACTCGATAAAGATTGTGTATATGCTTCTTTAAAGACACAGTCTTCTTCTTCATGTTCTATAAAAATATTTAAACTATGTGGGGTGATTTCTGGATGAAATTGAAAGCCCAGAACATTTCGACCAATTTGATACATTTGATTAGCACAGGCTGTATTTTCAGCCAAACGAATCGCACCTTTCGGAATATCAAAGGTTTCACTGTGCCATTGCATCACTTTTAATTCTTCAGGCAGCTGAAAATACGCTTCTGGAATATGATTGCTTTTATTCACCAGTGTCCAGCCAATTTCTTGCTGAGGGTTGCGCTTTACATTTGCACCTAAAGCACTGGCAATCAATTGCCCACCTAAGCACAGACCAATCGCAGGCTTCTCAAAAGCCAAATAACGTCGAATCCAACGTTTCTCTATTTTCAACCAAGGATAATTTGCTTCATCATTGACACTCATCTCGCCCCCCATGATGATCAGCAAATCCACATCACTCACTAGCGGTAAAGCGTCTATATCTATAGAGGAATCCGTTGGCAAAGCAAAAAATTCTGTTGCCGTTATTTCAGCACCCATAGCTTTTAAATAGTCATAACAACTGCCAAAGCCCTCACCTGCAATATGCTGAAAATAATGCACTTTAAGTTTTTTCATATAATCACCTATTCTTGTTGTATCTATTTCACTACAAATCAAAAAAACACAGGTGTATAGAAGCAAAAATGAAGCCAATATCGGTTTTATTTATTATTTTTCACAAATTATCGCTTTCCGTCATGAATCAATTATGTTCTGCTTATTGGCATATTATTGATTCTTTAAATTTGAGTATTCTTGTGAAACTAACACCACAAACTGCTTTAATTCATGCGCCACGTAAAGCACCACAATTTATAAATACTGTACAAGCTCCCCTATTTCGTGCATCGACGATCATCTTTGAAAATACCGATGCACTATTTAACCGCCATTGGACAGATGACTATGATTATAGTTATGGGACGCATGGTACACCAACAACCTTTACTTTAGGCGATCATATTGCGCAAATCGAAGGTGGAAAATATTGTTTGCTTGCACCGAGTGGATTATCAGCAATTAACCTCGTCAATTCTTGTTTTTTAAGTCACGGCGATGAAGTTTGGGTCGCAGACAACATCTATGGTCCAAATATGGAACATTTGCGTAATTTAGAAACGCGTTATGGTATTGATGTAAAAGTGTATAACCCGATCGATACCGATTCATTTCAACCCAGTGAAAAAGCTAAATTGATTTGGTTAGAAGCTGCTGGCTCAGTCACTTTAGAATTTCCAGATTTAATCAATTTGGTTAAAAAAGCCAAATCTAAAAATATCCTAACAGCACTAGACAACACTTGGGGCGCAGGTTTAGCTTTTAATGCCTTTGATTTTAGTGATGAACATTTGAATGTTGATGTTACTGTGCATGCACTGACTAAATACCCGAGTGGTGGTGGTGATATTCTGATGGGTTCGGTGGTCACTCGTGATAAAGCTTTACATCATAAACTGTTTCGCACGCATGCAATTCAAGGCATTTCTATTTCAGGTGATGATGCAGCGCAAGTTCAACGCAGTTTGGCGTCTATGCAAATCCGTTATCAGCATCAATCAAATAGTGCTTTACACATTCTACAATGGCTCAAAACTCAAGAGAATTTTGCACAAGTGCTCCACCCCGCTGATCCTGATAATATCAGTCATCAATATTGGAAAGACACTTGCCAAACTGAACAAAGTGCAGGCTTAGTTAGTGTCATCTTTGAAGCTGAATATGATATGACCGCGATTCGGAAATTCTGTGACCACTTAAAGTTATTTAAACTTGGTTTCAGTTGGGGGGGGCCTGTCAGTTTAGTGATGCTGTATAACTTGGGTGATATGCGCCATTTAGATCATTCACATTTACAAAAAGGCATATTGGTTCGTTTCTGTATTGGTTTAGAAGATGCTGATGACCTGATTGCAGATATTCAGCAGGCCTTAAAAGCTTTGTAAATCAAAGGCAATATTTTAATAACGCATAAGAACAACATGCATAGTAAAGCCTGTTGTTCTTTTTATAACTTATTTATCAAGCTTTTATTACTAGGCTTCCATTAAATTCCCTAAACACCTATAAGCACTATAAATTCTGCAATTTTAGAATTGATCTTACTTTGTCTGAGCATTGTAAAAATAGATAAAAATTAAGCACAACGTATTCTTTCTATGTTAAAAATTAAAGCAATAATTCCAAAGTTTATAGTTAGAAATAGGTTTATTTATGGCAACGCCAATCGTCATTGCAAAAAAAACATCAGATACCTCACAAGATATTGTTTTACACTCACAATTTGCTAACCGTCATGGATTAATCGCAGGCGCAACAGGGACAGGAAAAACAGTCACACTCAAAGTTCTTGCTGAAAGCTTTTCACGTATCGGCGTACCTGTATTTTTAGCTGATGCCAAAGGTGATGTTTCTAGTATTGCCAAAGCAGGATCAAGTAACCCTAAATTTGATGAACGTATCAAAAGCTTAGGGATTGAGAGTGTTCCTTTTGCAGGTTCACCAACCACGTTTTGGGATTTATTTGGCGAGCAAGGTCATCCAATTCGCACCACAATGTCGGAAATTGGACCACTCCTCTTGGCGCAAATGCTGAATTTAAATGACACCCAAGAAGGCGTACTTTCAGCGGTATTCCGTGTGGCGGATGATCAAGGTTTATTATTAATTGACTTTAAAGATCTCAAAGCCATGCTGACCTATGTCAGTGAAAATGCGGCTGATCTAAAAGCAGAATATGGCAACCTTTCTCCTGCAAGCTTGGGGGCAATACAACGTAATTTACTCGCTTTAGGCGATCAAGGTGGTGAACGCTTCTTTGGTGAACCTAGCTTAGACATTATGGATTTCATTCAAACAGATAGCAATGGTCATGGTTATATCAATCTATTGGTTGCCGACAAATTGATGAATACCCCTAAACTTTATGCAACTTTCCTTTTATGGATGTTGTCTGAACTTTTTGAAAAACTCCCTGAGGTGGGTGATCTAGACAAACCTAAACTGGTGTTCTTCTTTGATGAAGCACATTTACTCTTTGACAATGCTAGCCCAACACTACAAGAGAAAATTCAACAAGTGGTTCGTCTGATTCGTTCTAAAGGTGTCGGAATTTACTTTATTACCCAAAGCCCACTGGATATTCCAGAAAGTGTCCTTGGACAATTGGGTAACCGTGTACAACACGCTTTACGTGCATTTACCCCAAAAGATCAAAAAGCAGTGAAAACCGCAGCAGATACTTTCCGAGCTAATCCTGAGTTTAAAGTGGATCAAGCCATTACTGAGCTTGCTGTAGGTGAAGCTCTCATTAGTTGCTTAGATGAACAAGGTACGCCACAAGTAGTTGAACGTGGCATGGTGATGCCTCCATATTCATCATTTAGCCCAATCACACTCGATGAACGTAAAGCATTGATGGCACAAAGTATTGTTGCAGGGGTATATGACACGGAAGTCGATCGTGATAGTGCTTATGAAATGCTACAACGCAAAGTGGATGACTCTACGCAACAACAAATCGCTTTTGAAGTAGCAGCTCAACAAGCCAAACAGCTTGAAGAAATGACCAAGCAACAAGCTGCTCTGAATAAGCAAATTGCAAAAGAACAAGAACAGCAAGCTAAAGAAGAAGCCAAAGCCGCTGCTGCACGTGCAAAGCTCACTCAAGATGTGATTGGAACTTTTGCGAAAAGTGCTGCACGCACATTAGGTGGCCCAACTGGACAAAAATTGGTTCGCGGTTTATTGGGTTCACTGTTTGGTGGGAAATAAGTAATTCCCTCCTAACAACATCTATACATGAGGAAGGTGTAAATAACGCCTTTCTCAAAACCATCTAACATTATCATTTTAATCGTGATATAAAATTAACCATAAAAATAATATGGATTTATTTAAAAGATGTATTGCAAATACATATTAATAAATGTATTTTAAATATATCTTATAAAGCCAGATAAAAAGGTCTAGCCAAATGACTCCACAACATATCGAACTCGTAAAATCTACTGTACCTGTCCTTCGTGAAAATGGTGTTGCATTGACAAGCTATTTTTATAAAAGAATGTTGGGGAATAATCCTGATTTAAACAATGTATTTAACCTTGATAGTCAAAATTCTGGTCGTCAACCACGTGCTTTAGCTGCGGCAGTTTTGGCTTATGCTGAAAATATTGAAAATCCGTCTGTTTTGGCAAAAGCAGTTGAACATATCACTACAAAACATGTCAGCTTAGACATTCAGCCTGATCAATATTCAATTGTTGGCGAGAATCTATTGCACTCGATTAGTGAAGTTTTAGATGTTCCTATGGATTCTGAACTGATCGCAGCGTGGAAAGCAGCATATTTACAATTGGCTGATATCTTGATTGGTGTTGAAAAGCAAAAATACGAAAACTTGGCTGCACAACAAGGTGGTTGGGTAGGTTGGAGAGCATTTGAAATCACTGAGATTGAAGTGGCTGAAAATGGCAAACTCTTTACCATTCGTAGTGCGGATCAACAAGCAACTGCTCAAGCAGACAACAATGAGTTTATTTCTGTAAAAGTAAATGTACCAAACAAAGGTATTGAGCAACCGCATCAATATACATTGTCTGCAAATACAGAAAATACTTATCAATTCTTAGTAAAACCTGAAGTCGACCATACTGAATATTCAGTATCAAACATTCTTCTCGACAACTATAAAGTGGGTGATCAAGTACAAGTGACTGCACCTCAAGCCAAATAAGTTTGCATACAAACTTAGCTCAAGCTAAAAATTGGCGGTATATGTATCACCCTCGTTCATATATCGCCTTTTTTATCTCAGCATAATGAGTACTCGAAGCAGTTTGAAACGGTAATTTAATCATTTCACGCAATACACAGCCTTAATTCATCAAAGTTCTCATTAACCATTACTTAGGTGACTTATCAAAACATCTCTTTGATTATTGATAAGACAAACACTCTCCAACATGCTAATCTCTTAAAAATTTCTTTTCTTAACAGCATTTACACTCAAGACTGTTATTCAAATGTACATTTCAAAGTTTATTTAAGCTTATGCAACTCAACAAATTTACCGACTACGCACTTCGTATTTTGATGTATATCTCACAACCTAGAGATATACCTTATACCATTGCTGAAATCGCAGAGGATTTAAAAGTTTCACAAAACCATTTAGTGAAAATTGTGCATTTTATGGGTAAACAAGGTTGGCTGATCACCACACGTGGTAAAGGTGGTGGATTAAAATTAAATCCTGAAATTTTAGAATTTCGCTTAGGCTATGTTGTGCGTATTTTACAAGGCGATCAACACATCGTTGAATGCAATACACCACCATGTGTGTTACGTCCGCGTTGTGGTCTGAAAGGCATTCTGGATCATGCTGTTGAAGGTTTTTATAAGAGTTTAGACAAATATACAGTTGCTGAAGTTTTAGCGACACCTCCGCAACAGCAAAAACAAGTCAATTCGCCGATTCCAAATTTAAATTTATAACTGATGTTACTCACTTTAAAATAAATCACCTTTCAAACTGATTTAGAGCATACTCGGCGGAGTCTTACATCGAAAGTGCTGATTTAGGGATTAGCCTTCGGCTCGACCGCACTTTTGTTTCGGCAAAAGTGGGCAAAACCATTGTCATCCGCAGAACTCGTCAGCTTCCATCAATATATTGAATACATCGCAGAAACATTTATAGTTAGAAGTAGTCCTGCCTCAAACAAATGCGGATGACGTTATCGCGTATCCTCTTTTTTCAAAATTCTAATATGCATTGGATGTTACTGCGTAACATCAATTTATAAATTTCCGAAGTTTCCTCAATAAAACATTGCAAAATTCGCTTGAATCTTCGACTTCCTTTATAATGCACTTTGTTCATCCGTTTAATTGAAGTTGAAGTATGCATCGCAGCAGTGGAAAGTCTAAAAACAGTAAGACCTCAAATGCCCCTAAACAAAAGATCAGCTATGAAAAAAAGGCTGATCCTGCGATTTCAGAATACTCAACTTCATCTTTGAACTGGTTGCGTAAAGCTGAATTCCTTATGAGTGCGCCAAAGCTCAACCTTTGTGTAGAAGACACAGGTTATGAGATTGCTTTTGCAGGTCGTTCAAATGCAGGTAAATCAAGCGCGATTAATGCCCTGACCAATCAAAAGCAATTGGCTCGTGCATCAAAGCGTCCTGGTCGTACCCAAATGATTAACTTTTTCAGTTTGGGCAATCCCGATCAACGCCTAGTCGACTTACCTGGTTATGGCTACGCTGCCGTACCTGAAGCCATGAAAATCGTGTGGCAAAAAGAACTTGAGAATTACTTAATTCATCGTAAAAGCTTACAAGGTTTGGTTTTACTCATGGATATTCGCCATCCATTACAACACTTCGATGTGATGATGTTGGAATGGGCCCATTCTCGTCATTTATTTGTCCATGTCCTTTTAACCAAAGCCGACAAACTCAATCGTGGTCCTGCATCTGCTGCATTACAAGAAGTGAAAGCCGCATTGAAGAAAATGAAATTGAGCTTCTCAATTCAATTGTTCTCATCACTCAATAAACAAGGTTTAGAAGAACTTGCTTCTGTGATGGCAGGTCGTTTGAACTACACCTTAGACAAAACCATCGGTTTTGACCTTGATTCTATTCCAGAAGCCAGTGCAGATGATGTTGAGGAAGACGCTTTTGATCAAGACTATGTGCTTGATGAAGCATCACACTCAGAACAAATCGTGGATGAAAATGCAAACAAATAAATAAAATGTGCATTGTCTAACAAAATTCATCACATATTGATACTCGAATGTCCTAAATTGCTAATAACTATTTAGGACATTTTTTTATACTTAAAACATAGAGTGTGAAATCAAGATAGAAAAATTAGGACACTGTGATGAAATTATTATCGAAATTAAAAACAGTAAGATTGGATCGTCTATTCAATATCATATCAAACCACGTAAAGTGAAGTTTGAATGGCAAGATACCCCGATTGATTGGATTCCAAATCAGCCATTTACCAGTTATTTCATTAATGAAATTAACAACATTCTACCTGCGGGTGAGTTTTGGTTCTGCCGTTTATATAACCGCGTATTGCCTAAAGTGACCGATGAAAAACTCGCTGAGGATGTTCGTGCATTCATTCGCCAGGAAGCGATGCATGCTCAAGCCCATGTTTCTGCAAATAAAGAATACCTCACTGTACGTAACATCGATATTCAACGTAACTTAGATGTGATGGATTTCCTTTTTGGTAAATTACTTGCAGATAAGCCATTTGGTCTTAATGTTCCAAAAGTTCTTGATCATCAATGGGATTTATTCCGTGTCGGTATTGTGGCAACCGTAGAACATATGACTTGTGTACTTGGAAAATATGCTCTTTATAATACCGAATGGGAAAAGTTAGGTGCAGATCCGAATATGCTTGATTTGATCAAATGGCATGGTGCAGAAGAAATTGAACACCGTACAGTTGCATTTGATTTATATCGTCACTTAGGTGGTGGTTATATTTCTCGTTATTATCAAAGTGTTATCGCGATTATTGCTATTTTGGGCTTATGGGTCGATGGTGCTGCACATATCATGGGGCAAGACCCACGTTTTGCGGACAAGAAACCTGCCTTTTATAAGCCGTGGATTTGGCGTGAATGGGCTGCAATCGCGCAGAAAGACAATCGCATCATGCCACACCCACTTTGGTTGGTATCACAGCAATTGGGTTATTTAATGCCGTGGTATGATCCTGTTCATGAAGCGAAGACTGAAGATGCAATTGCATATTTAGATCAGTCTCCTGCTGCTAAGCGTGCCTTACCAAAAGTTGCTTAATATAAAACGCTACTAATCAATCATATTAGCCCTATGCGAAAACTGCTTCGTCTAGGGCTTTTTTATTAAAAACAGTGTGACATTGACTATATTTTATGCTTAAAATCCAATCGCCTTAATTTATAAGCAAGCATAATAATTAAATTTATACTCAAGTTATTTAATAAGTTTTTTAACTTTAACTCGCATAAACCACAAGAAATAAGCAAGCAACCCTTAGTTTCAACGGATGAACAGCGCATTTCTTATTCACCTCAACTCATCCCATCTTTAAAGCATGATCATCAAAATTTAGTAGAATTATACAGTAAAATTTCAATCCTCCTGCACACACAACGCTATGTAGAAATCGAGGATATCCTCAGTTCACTTAAAACAGAATTTAACCGCCACATCATGCAAGAAAACGTCAGTTTTTATTGTTATTTAGAACAGCAGTTTGCTGATGATGCCAATCACATGGAAACCATTCGCGACTATCGTAAAGAGATGAATGGCATCTCACATGCATTTATTAAATTTATTAAGAAATGGCAAAGTGATGTGATCACTGCACAAAACGCTCAAGCATTTCGAGAGGAATATGATGCAATTGGTGTTGTATTGGCTCAACGAATCAACAGCGAAGAAAATCACTTATACCCTTTATACCACCCTTCTTAAATCTAGCTTCGATCATCCAAATACTTAGTAAATGCCTTAACTAAAAAAATTTAAGACAAATAAAAAAAGCAGGATTCAATCCTGCTTTTTTATGGCGATTCTATGTCCCGTCCTGAAATAAGTTTACACATTAGAGACTTATTCCATTCTTCCTATCCAATAAAAATCAACAACTTAGTTTCTGAACCATTTAAGACGGCTCTCCCATATCTCGCGTATTCCGATCTACTACTACACTGATCATCATATCGCCTTGGACATTCACCACGGTTCGTACAGTATCTAAAATACGGTCAATCGGTAAGAGAATCGCAATCGCTTCAGCAGGCAAACCGACAGATTGTAACACCATGATCATGGTCACCATCCCTGCACTTGGAATCCCTGGTGCACCCAAAGAGGCAATCATTGCGGTTAAACAGACAATAATTTGTTGGGTAATGGATAATTCAAGCCCCATTAAATTGGCAATAAATAGAGCAGCCGCCGCTTCATAAAGTGCCGTGCCATCCATATTCAACTGTGAACCAAAAGGAATCACAAAACCTGCGATTTGCGGACGTACACCTAAATTTTCTTGAGTACATTTCAAACTTAAAGGCATGGTTGCCGAACTTGAACTGGTCGCAAATGCGGTAATCAACGCAGCACGCGTGCCTTTAAAAAAGGTGATCGGATTCATTTTCCCAAAAATCCACAACAATAATGGCAATACCACCACGCCATGAAAAATCGTCGTACCTGTCACCACAACGGCGAACTCAGCCAAACGACTGAGAATCGAAATATCTTCAGTGGCGATTAATTTTGCCATCAAGGCAAAAATACCAATCGGGGCAACTTTCATTACCCAACCGACGAGCATCATCATAATGTCAAAGAATTGGCGTGCTAACTGTTTTATACCATTAAAACGCTCACCACCCTGCACCAAAGCCAAACCAAGCAACAATGCAAATAAAACCACCGCAAGGACATTGCCCTCACTAAATGCTTTAAATGGATTGATCAATGTATTTTGAATAAAGTTAGTTAAAAAGGAACTCGGTGTCAGTGTATCTGGGCTTTTATGGTTATTCATTGCTTCTTGGAATAATGCAATATCAACACCTTGTCCAACGTTGAATAGATGTGTCGATGCTAAACCTAGAATCAATGCCAAAGTGGTTGTGGTCACACAACACGCCAAAGTAATTTTCCAAACTCGGCTCAGTTGGTGCCCTGCTTCCAAGTTAGAAACACCGACTAGGATTGAACTGAAAATCAGTGGTACTAACAGCATTTTCAATAAGCCAATGAAAATGCTACTGGCAATGCTTAAACCATAAATACTGTTCTCTAAAAATTGTGTATTTGGAAATTGATTAAGTAAAAATCCAAAGGCAACACCAAGAATGGCGGCAACGAAAATTTGGGTGTTTAGGCTGATCTTCACGGACAATAACTATATTTATTTTCAGTTTTTAAACTATGCCATTGAAGTTATTTAGAATCGAGCATTTTTTTGTCACAAGCTCTGCTTTAAAATAGAAAAGCCATCTCGAAAGATGGCTTAGTGCTAGTGAAATAGAATCACAACTTATCTCGGTTCAATCTCACGGGTACGCATCAAGCCTTCTTGAACTGTACTACACACCAACTCACCACCTTGCCACATACGACCATGGCTCAAACCACGAGAACTTGCTGTCACCGTTGCTTCCATGTCATATAACATCCATTCATCTGCTTTCACTGGCTTATGGAAGTAGATTGCATGGTCAATACTGGCGATTTGTAAACTTGGGGTTAAATAGCTCACGCCATGCGGACGCAAAGCGGTGGTCATAAATGAATAATCTGAATAGAACGCAATGATCGCTTGATTCAATGCCACATCATTCGCCAATTCTGGAGGAAGCTTGTCATAAGCTTTCATATAATAAGCATTAGACGGCGCTTCAGGCTGTGGCTGAAAAGGATTGCCAATATTGATTGGGCGAATATCGACTTGGCGTGGACGCATAAATGCAGTACGCACATTTTCAGGAATAAAACTAATTAAATTCTCTTTCAGTTCTTGCTCTGATTTTAATTCTTCTGGTGCAGGATATTCAGGTTCAGCAATTTGATAATCCAAGCCTTCTTCTGGTGTTGCAAATGACACCATTGCTGAAAAAATAGTACGACCGTGTTGAATGGCACGCACTTGACGGCTTAAAAAGCTTTTACCATCACGTAAACGATCCACTTCATAAATGATCGGTGCATTAATATCACCGCCATATAAGAAATAAGCATGCAAAGAATGCACTGGACGGTCAGCGGTATAAGATGCCGCACGTAATGCCTGACCTAAAACTTGCCCACCAAAAACACGCTTACCGACAAGGTTACGGCTTTGTCCACGGAAGATATGTTCTTCAAGTTTTTCAAGGGTTAACAGTTCTACAAGCTCTTGGGTTAAAGCATTCATAAATGACCTTTCTGTATGCTGACGATGTTCAAGCGAGTCGAACAAGGTTTTCATATTCTAGAGAATGACTCTATTTTGCCATAAATTCTGAGCAATACACTAAAGTTTCATAGACGCTCATGTCACTTCTCATGCACAGTCAGATTGTTTAAAATAAGTTTTTAAAAGATAAAATCTACCCAGAGATAGTCAATTTGTCTGAAAATGACATGCTGTTCTGTGGTTAAATTATAGAAAATATCACCTTATGCGCTTTATCGCGTTATTCACCATTGGCTAGGAGTATTTATGTCCAAGAGTGGCTTTGGTCAAATGTATCGTCGACTTTCGAGTAAAATACTTGACCTCGTGGTAACACCACATGTTCTTGGAGAGGTTCCTACAGAAACTCCACCTCTAGACAACACAGCTGAAAATACTGAAGTAAATACAAGTAAGCAAAAAATTGTTTGCTATGTACTACAAAATCATTCTCGTAGTAATGCTTTGGTGGTCGATGGTGAAACACGTCGTTTAAAACTACCGCCTGCATTGGATTCTTTTATGATTGGAAACAATCGTGAAAAGGCAGCGGTGATTTTCCTACAGCATCAAGATGAAAATAATTATTTCAACCCACCGACACATAGTTTTCCACCACGCTTATTGCGCTTGGTTGAAGCATTAGATCAAAACCCAGATTTAGACATCGAGTTGGTTCCTGTGACGATGTTGTGGGGACGCTCACCAGATAAAGAAGATTCACTATTTAAACTTTTATTTACCGATACTTGGGCAACGCCAAGTAAGGTTAAGCAGTTGGTGAATATAGGCGTTCATGGTCGTCAATCTTTTATTGAATTTCATGAAGCAAAATCACTCCGTGAGCTGGTTGGTGATGCGCAAGAAAAGCATCCAAATGTTTCACCTGTCACTTGTATTGTCAATCAACTGAATGATTTTCTTGATCGTCAACGTGAAGTGATTCTGGGTCCTGACTTGTCTGACCGTCGCAATGTCATGCAATCACTGATCAAAGCACCTGATGTACAAGACGCGATTCGTAAGGAAAGTGTTCGCTCAAAAATCAGCATGATTGATGCAGAGCGTAAAGCGATTGGCTTTGTCAATGAAATTGCTTCTGATTATTCAGCTTCAACGGTTCGTTTTGCTGAACGTGCGCTGACACGTTTATGGACGCAACTCTATGACGGTGTGGAAGTGCATAACTTCAATACAGTCCGTGAGCTCGTCAAAGACTATGAAGTGATTTACACGCCATGTCACCGTAGCCATATCGACTATTTATTATTGTCTTATGTGATTTATAAACGTGGCTTGATGGTGCCGTATATCGCTGCGGGTGATAACTTAAATATGCCATTTGTTGGGCAAATTTTACGTGGCGGTGGCGCATTCTTTATTCGTCGTTCATTCCGTGGCAATGCGCTTTATACGTCGGTATTTAAAGAATATTTATTTAATATTCTGTCACGTAATACACCACTCGAATACTTCATCGAAGGTGGGCGTTCACGTACTGGTCGTTTGCTTCCACCGAAAACGGGTATGTTGGCAATGACGGTACATGGTCATTTACGTGAAAAAGCCAAGCCAATTGTATTTATTCCAACTTACGTGGGTTATGAGCGTTTGATGGAAGGCGCAACCTATGTCGGTGAGATGAATGGTAAAGCCAAAGAATCTGAATCGATTTGGGGTATTGTTCAGACTTTGAAAAAGATTGAGCGTATCTTTGGTCGTGTTCATGTCAATTTCGGTGAACCTGTTTTCTTAGATGACTTGCTCAAACAACACGGCGCAGATCAAATCAAAATTGAACATAATGATGATCCGATTCCGCAAGAAATTTCGGATGCAGTCAATAGTTCTGCCAATGCGATCTTGGAAAATATCAACCGTGCGGTAGTCATCAATCCTGTTTCATTATTGTCTTTAATTTTATTGGCAACGCCGAAGCATACGCTTGATGAAGATATTTGTGTAAAACAGCTGGATACTTATCGTAATTTGTTGACTGCGATTCCGTATGATGGTCGTACGCAAGTCACACCACTTTCAGGTAAAGAAATCATTGCGTATGGTTTAAAACTTAAATTGATCAAGCGTGTACAACACGTATTAGGCGACATTATTGCGATTGAAGATAATCAAGCGGTATTGCTGACTTATTTCCGCAATAACATTTTACATGCCTTTGTTTTACCATCGCTCATTGCTGCTTTGGTTGAACATAATGGTAAGATCAGTAAGGCTGATTTGCTCAATGTGATTCGTACTTTATATCCATTCTTAAAAGCTGAATTGTTCTTAAAATGGAAAGACAGTGAAATCAATGCTCAAGTTTCTGAATATATTGATGCTTTGGCGCAAGCGAATTTAATTTTTGTCGATGATGAAGATTTGATTTTCTGCCCTGCACCAAATTCGGAAGATCATAATCAGTTGAAAGTATTGGCTGCACCTGTACGTCAAAGTCTTGAGCGTTATTACATGACTTTGGCATTAATCACGCAACGTGGTTCAGGCAATATTTCAATTCGCCAAGTTGAAGAATTGAGTCACTTGGTCGGTCAGCGTTTGTCTGTATTGTATGAGTTCAATTCGCCTGAGTTCTTTGATAAAGCCTTATTCCAGAGCTTTGTGAAAGTGTTGACTGAGCAAGGTTATATCAAGACCAATGAAGATCATGCGATTGTGTTTGATGCCCAGTTCCGTAATGTGGCGCAGTATGCCAACTTGGTGTTGGATGATGTCACTTTGCAGATGCTTCAGCATATCACCTCGTTTACCGATGATGAGTTAAAAGAAGCGTTAGATGCTTTGGCTGCTCAACAAGCGAAGAAACGCTTGAAGCGGAAGAAGAAGTAAATCCTTGTAAATTCCCTCTCCTTTTAGGAGAGGGTTAGGGAGAGGTTATCACATTATTTTCTCCCTAAATGAAACTACTACATTAACTCATAACAACAAAAATATTTTTAAATTTTGAACCAATAGAAACAACTAATAACCCTGAGTAGACCGATAAAAATATAATACAAGTAAATAAGAATTTTAGGTAAAGTACATTAATTAGAAAAGTTAAGAAACAGGCTACCAATAATATTAAAAGTGATAAACATGCTCTAAAAGTGATGCTAACTAATACACCATATTGCCCATTACTCCTCATATTTTGAATTAGTGTTCTATCCATAACTGCAGTTAATAAACTTACAGCACCTATTAAAAAGCCTAACAAAGTTCCTGCAATACCTGCTAACATTTTAATAAATTCATATGGTCCATTACTCTCTTTCAATAAAGTAAGGTAATCTGCACCATATATCCAAAATAATACAGCACAAATTAATGACACAATAAAAGGTATTAACTTCCTAATCTGTGTGAATGTTGAGGTACTCATTTATATCTACCTCCGCATCTAGGTAAGCATCATGTATTAATTTATATAAAGACACTCGTGGAATATGTCTTCCTGAAGTTTCAATTTTCCTAGTACGCTTAATTCGTTCAGCAATTAAATCAATTGGACTAATGACTCCACCTTCATCAATTATTGCAAATAACTTCTGTGGATCATATTGTCTAAATGTTCTTAAAGCATTTTTTGCTCCTTGAAGTCGCTTTATTCCACCATTAAATCTTCTATCAACAGCTATTTTGATATCAAGATAATCACCATCCATCCTATCTAACAACTCCAAAGAATCTTTCGCAAAATCATCAGCTTCAGGTAGTAGATCAGGATTGTTAGGTTTAGGAATTTTTGCAGAAAAAGCAACCAATGTAGAATTAGGATTATTTAATCTCCTAAATTGATCAGAATTTATCATAGTTGATAATTCAACTTTACTTCCCCATAGTGAAGTAAGAGTTTCAGCTAAACGACTGTAATGATTCGCATGAACATTAAAGTGCATAGCCAAAACATTTGAATTTGGATAAAAAATGAAACAATTTTGTTCCACAATACCTTGCCCATCTTGCAAAACTAAATCTTCTTCATCTCCCCCAATTGCACTAATTCTAGGCAAATCATCATCTCGAAATTTTCTAAATGAACCAT
>NZ_SGSW01000044.1:0-28272 GCF_004209125.1 Acinetobacter sp. WCHAc060033
GGCAATTGAGTTTGGTGCTGCAAGTACCATCAAGGCTGATTTAAAAGCATCGGCTTTATCTTTTTCACCTTTTTCGATTTGATCAAGGAATTGCTTTAAGTTTTCTAATATTTCCAGTGGATCGGTCTTTTGATTCTTAGCAACTTCACTCAAAGCTTTTGAGTTGTTGAGTGAGTTTTCAAATTGTTGTTTGGCTTCTTTAGCATCAAGGTGTGTTCCACTGGCTTGGTCTTGTTTGTAGGTGCTGAGAAGTAAGCCTTGCCCTGCACGTACTGCTCCCCATTGATCTGTTCTGAGTTCAAAGCCTTCACCACGTCCATCACTGGTGTCTTTTTCTTTGGGATGACTCAGATTTCCGAGATTGAGTTGGCTTGCTCCGTGGCTGTTTTGCAGTTGCGAACTGATTTGTCCAGTCGTATCGTCAAAGCGCAGTTGTCCGAAGCCTTCGCCTTGGACTTCTTTGGAACGGATTCCTGCCAGTTTTTTTGTGTCTGGGAGTTGTCCTTTGTTGTCGAACTTAGTCGGACTGCGTTGGGCTTCGTGGATTCGTCCAACTACAAATGGTCGGTCAATGTTGCCATCAAAGAAGTCGATAACAACACTTTCACCGATACGGGGTAGGAATCTTGCTCCGTAGCCCTCGCCTGCCCATGGCGTGAGTACATCGACCCATGCTGAGTCGGTATCGTTGTCGTTTGTTCCTGCTCCACCATCGTGTCCGTGGTCTTCTGTGCGGGTGAAGAGGAATCTGACTTTGATGCGTCCCCATTCATCCACATAGATTTCTTCTCCACTTGGTCCAACCACTTTGGCGCGTTGTGGATGGGTTGTTGGTCGATGTTGCAGTGGGTTGTATTCGGGTACGGTGTTGATGTTGCGTCGTTGTATGGTGAGGCTGTTAGCTTGGCGTTCTTCTGTTGTGTTGTCTGTGTTATTTGTATTTTGAGTTTTGCTTTGGGTGTGTTTCGTCCAATTGCTTTGTTCAAGCAGTTTGGTGATCTGTTCGGTCAGGTCTTTGGGTAAGTTGTTTTGGTTGTAGTAGTTTTTTTCAGTGATCAGGAATTCTTGATCTGAGCCATCGTGTTGGTCGATCTCTGGGTGTTCAGTGAATTTGAACCAGTAGCCGACTTGTGCATCTCGTACGGTTGAGTTAGCGATGAATTGTTTGGATTGGCTGTTGTAGTAGTCACTGAGGTTTTGATTCAGTTTTTCAATTTGGCTGTTGTTGGATGCGGTGGCTTGGTCTTCACCATTGAGGTCTTGCATCCATGCAGGACTGATATGCCATGCTTGTTCTAAGCCAAGACTAGTATTGTCTTGGTTGTTGCTGTGTTGGTGTTTGCTTTGAACACTGCCCGCGCCTTCTTCTTGTTCTAAAGCATCGGCGCCAGCGTTGTACGTGTACGGCTGTGGGTTGTAGGCTGCGTTGTCCGATAAAACTGGTGATGCTGTCTTGTTTTTCTGTGGCACTGCTACGGTGGTAACGGATGTTTCTGCGGTCTAGGGCTTTATATTGGCTATTGTCATCAATGAGGCGAAGTTTTTGTGCTTGAATTTGTGTTGCTGAGTTAGAGACTTGCAGTTGTGCTTCGTCAATCAGCCAATTGATGCCTTCGCTGCGCATTAAACGGGTGAGAAAGTCGTAATCGCTTTCGTTACTTTGCATAATGAATGGGCGAATGTCGTAGTCTTTTTGCAATCCACTTTTATCTAAAGTTAAGCTTGTTGCGAATAGTGGGCTTTTGTCTTGCCATTCTTTAAAGATGGTTTCGATGGCTTCAACTGCCGATTTGTTCATAAACACACGGCTGTTTCGACGTTTATGCCATAGTGAGGTGGCATCTTGGAGTCTGAGTTTGTAAATCGTCAGTGAACCGTCACTTTGCCCTTGAGCTGCTTCGGTAATGATGCCTGTAGTACGAAATAGCTGTCCTGCATCGGTCACTTGATCGATGGCAACTTGTGTGCCGATGAATTGTTTAAGTGGAATGGTTGCAGAAGTCGATAGACAAATGAGTTCAGCAGACACGCCTTGGTTAATGGCATGTTGTCCATCAATGCGTTGTAAGTAGACTTGATGATTTAAGTCTGTATTTGTAAATTGGATATGGATGGCACGTTTTTGGGCGGTGAGTCCAAGCTGATCCAAGACTTTATTGATGCTGTTGACTAAGCTGTTCATTTTAATAATTGCTTTGGTTCAAATTTTTTAATTAGCCTCTACTATAAACGATTACTTAATTATATTCATCTAATCCAGTAAATTTCCAATAAAAAACCAACAACAACTTAGAATTTAAAATCAAATAGTTACAACTAGTTTTTAAATAAAGTCTGTCTAAAAAATTTAGTCCAAACAATCAATAAAAACTTAATATAATTCAATATTTCAAATAGATATCAAGGAATTAATCCTTATAATTCGGTGAATTTTTACGCTTATAAAATTCAGCCACAATCACAATTAAAATTAAACCACCAATCAGCGAAAAATGTTCTTGTACGAGAGCTAAATCTAAAGCACCTTGCTCAGCGGGCATTTCCCAAAAACGATGAGCAATTGGAATAGTCGCTAATGTAAATACGCTAAGTGCTCCCGCGCCTAACCAAACCCAACGACCACCAAGAATCACAAGTAATGAACCTAATAATTGCACTAGAATTGTCATACTGACAAATAGTGTTGCAGGCTGTAAATTAAAATGAGCCATTTCAGCGATTGCCGCATCAAAATGGAGAATTTTAGTCAATCCACTGATCCAAAATACTGAAGTCAGTAAAATTGCGATTGGATAATAGACCCAATGTTGCGTGGTCATCTGATTGATTATTTTTTGAATAAACATCATAAGCTCCTCTTGATCTTTGTTGCGATAACTCAGTCATTATTTTCATTGGCATAGAATAAGAAAGGCATACTGATGTATGCCTTTCGATAGATTTATTTCGCTGCAACAGGTGCGATCACTTCGTGTTTTGACGCTGTACGCTCTGGTGCTTTATGTACCATGGTGTATGCATAATCTACGCCCATACCGTATGCGCCTGAATGTTCACGGACAATATCCATCACTTGTTCATAAGTATCGCGTTTCGCCCAATCACGTTGCCATTCAAGTAAAACTTGCTGCCAAGTTACAGGAATTACGCCAGCTTGAATCATACGTTGCATCGCATAATCATGGGCTTCCTTAGTTGTGCCACCTGAAGCATCAGCAACCATGTAGATTTCATAATCTGTGTCATGTAAGGCACTTAAAGCAAAAGTTAAGTTACACACTTCAGTCCAAAGACCTGAAACGATAATTTTTTTACGGTTATTTTTAGCGAGAGAATCACGTACTTTTTGGTCATCCCAAGAGTTCATTGAAGTACGTTCTAAAAGTGGTAAGTCTGGGAAAACATCTAACAATTCAGGATAAGTATGTCCTGAGAAGCTATCTGTTTCTACCGTCGTAATTGTGGTTGGAATATTAAAAACTTTTGCTGCTTTGGCTAATCCCACTGTGTTATTTTTCAATGTTTGGCGATCAATTGATTGAACACCAAATGCCATTTGTGGTTGATGATCAATGAAAATGATCTGTGAGTTCTCAGGTGTTAATACTTCTAAAATTGACTTGTTCATGTTTTACATCCTTAGGTAAGTTCGTTCTGTTTACTAAGATATAAAAATAATTAATCACGAACAGCGCCATTTTTAGAACGATGCTTCTCCAATTTTGCGACATTATTTAGAATTTCTACAAAACCAGATTCAATTCTCTAGAATATTCATAGACATATCAACATGTGGAATACCGCAATCTAGGTATTCATCGCCTGATAATTGAAAACCTAAATTTTCATAGAATTTTGTCGCATAAACTTGTGCAGATAATTTTAATTGCGAACGCTTTTGATCTTTCGCAATCTGAATAATCTGTTGCATCAGTAATTGCCCAATCCCTTTACCACGATAAGGTTTAAGCACAGCAACGCGACCAATACTGTTGTTTTCTAATAATCGTGCTGTGGCAATCGGTTGATTTTGGTCATAGACGATGAAATGTAGTGACACTGCATCTTGCGTATCCCATTCATCATGTTCAGCAATATTTTGTTCTTGAATAAAAACTTCAGTACGGATCAATTTTGCATGATGTTCTAATTCAGTCCAAGATCCCGATTGAATTTGATATTGATTCATTTGTCGCCCTATCATTAAAAATTCACTTTTATGTCGTTGATAATAACTTATACTAGATGGGATGATAAAATCCCCATTTTCACTATTACAAAATGAAGAAAAAAATTATGCACATCAATCAGAAATTTCAAACTTTAATCTTTAGTGTGTTTTTACTTTCAGCTCAAAATATCTATGCTAAATCTTCAGAGATTGATCGAGTAAATACGATTGCTCAAAGTATGATTGGCACTTTTTCAAATGAATCGAATCAAGCACAGTTTAGTGTAAAAATGACTGCTGCAATGGAGGGTGTGCCCGAGAATGAAATTCAAAAAAGATTCGATGAAAGTGGTGAAAAGCCACTATCTACTTCAGAAAAAATGTTTGAGATGCTGAAACAACAATATAATGTAAAAGATTTAAAAGTCATCGCTCCAGCATTTCAGAAACAAATGGAAGTTCAAGGAACTGTTTATAACAGCTGTCAATTAAGTGGAAAACCAATAAAAAAACAACAAACCTATGAAGTTCCAGTCACTTGTAATGTCCCAGTTATTAATTTTTCAACGATTCAAGTACCTAAAAAATCTGCAAAAGAAAGTGATGCACAATATATGGCAAAAGTGATCAGTCTATCATCAGATCACATATCCAAGGCTCCAAGAGAAGCTTTGAAAACCAGTATCTTAATCCATCGACAAGCAGATCAGCTCATTCCTGAAATGGATGATCCTAATTACTTTCCTGACACGGTAACCAATAAAATGACTGGTACAACGGAAGAAGAATTAAACCAAGAGAATGCGAAATAAATTGTCGGATTTTTAGAACCGAACGATGCTCACTTGAGCATCGTTTTTATTGGCTCAATTCTTTCAATATCAACATTTACACCCAATATCTTGTTGATCCCATTGATTATTCAACAACAATTCTAAAGATTGCTTTTGAATACCATACATTTCTTTCAAGGCTTGAATTTGCGCTAAAACCGCTTGGTCAGGCTCAGTAAAATCTTTACGTTTGGTTGCCAAAATCATTTTATTTTTACTGGTATGTTCCAAAGCTACAAATTCAAAAACTTTGGTTTCATAACCATAAGCTTTGAGCAATAAAGCGCGAATGGTATCGGTCAACATTTCCGCCTGTTGCCCTGCATGAATACCAAACTGCAACATCGGTGCAAGCACTTTAGGGCTTTGTAATTGTGGACGTAATTCTTTATGGCAACACGGCGCGCACATGATCATTTGCGCATTTAAGCGAATACCTGTATGAATCGCAAAATCCGTTGCCACATCACATGCATGTAGCGCGATCATTACGTCTAAATGTTCAGGATGATACGTTCTCACATCGCCTTGGAAAAAGTCCAATTGAGAAAAATCTGAGGATTGTGCAACATCTTGGCAAAACTTAACCATCTTATCGTTCAGCTCAACACCAGTCACAAATGGTGTTTGACCCTGTTTGGCTAAATAATCGTATAAGGCGAATGTGAGATAACCTTTACCAGAACCAAAATCAACCACTTTAAGTGCATGATCATGCTGTTGAATTTGATCTAACGCACCTGAAAATATTTCAACAAACTTGTTAATCTGTTTCCACTTACGCGCCATGCTTGGAATGATCTGCGCTTTGGCATCGGTAATGCCGAGTGGTTGTAGAAAGTAACTATTCTGATCGACATAACGATGTTTACTACGATCATGCCCTTGTTGTGCAGTTTTCTGCGTACTTGCCTGTTTATTTTTACTGACGGTTAATAAGGCTTTCTTCTTATTTTTCTTTAATTGTGTTTCGGCTTCATGGGTAAATAAATTGGCTTGCTTACAATGTTCTGCAAGGCTTTGAATCGTGGTTAATGCATCTGCAATTGGATAATTTTTAGTGACATCATTGGTCTTATAGCGATACAAGCAACTCAACACCGATTCGTTTTGTAGTTGAATGACGCGAAAGGTCATTTTTTCTAAATCAGCCAACTCACCTTTATATTGACTCAGAATCAAACGGTCTAAGTTTTGATGATCAAGCGCTTGCTGTACACTTTCAAAAAATTGTTGTTCCTGAATGGACAAGCTCGCAACATCAGACATAATCAAAACTCACATTAATTCAGCTGACCATTTTAAAACGTCTTATCATAAAGGTAAAACTGGATTACTATAGAAAGCAATTTATATACAAGTGTACTTTTAGGATCGCAATTGAGGGAAATTATCCTATGTCGACCAATAAAATGCTCCACACCTATGCTCCACAAGAAGAAAGAATCAATGCGCTGAGTCATGCTTTTGGCGCTATATTAGCCGCGATTGCAACGATTTTTATGCTGATCAAAGGAAGCTATTTAAATAGTGGACAATATTTTGGACTGATTATTTATGGTCTGAGTATGATTTTATTATTTTCTAGTTCAGCAATTTATCATTTTGCAGTCGATGAAAAAAAACGCCAGTGGTATAAAAAATTAGATCACACTGCGATTTATTATTTGATTGCAGGAACGTATACCCCTTTTTTAGCCATCGCCATTCCAACTGCGAAAGCACATTATTTATTGATTGCACTTTGGGTGATTGCGTTGATTGGAACATTATTCAAATTAATTTTCATTCATCGTTTTGAAAAAGTTTCACTCATCGCTTATTTAGTCATGGGATGGCTTGCTGTCCTTGTGATGGATGACATGAAACACTTTCTAAAACCCGAAGCTTTAAAATTATTAATCATTGGTGGTCTAGCTTATACGATTGGTGCATTGTTTTATGCCTTAAAAAGAGTAAGATATACCCATGCTATTTGGCATATTTTTGTTTTGATTGGTGCAGGATCACACTTCCTTGCGATCTATCTTTACGTTATTTAATTCTTTGCTATTCAAAATTCAGCGACCCTGAATGAGTGGAATCGAGTTTACTTCGTTGTTTTTTTAAGAAATTACGCCTTTTTTAAAAAGATTACGCTTGAGAACTATTGTTTACTTTTTTCAAAGTGTAAGGTCTATCATGGCGTCATCAACTACTGCTACTCCCGAAATTCAAACAAATTCCAAAGCTCGCGTTCTTTTCGCAAGTCTGGTTGGCACAACAATCGAGTTTTTCGATTTTTATATCTACGCAACTGCTGCCGTCCTTATTTTCCCACATCTGTTCTTCCCTGCAAGTACAGATCCAACGACTGCTGTCATTCAATCTCTCGCAACTTTCGCAATTGCATTCATTGCACGCCCAATTGGTGCGGCATTGTTTGGTCACTTAGGCGATCGAATTGGTCGTAAAGCCACGCTTGTAGCTGCTTTATTGACCATGGGTATTTCAACCGTCTGTATCGGCTTGCTTCCGACTTATCATCAAATCGGTCTCGCTGCGCCACTGTTACTTGCACTTTGTCGTTTAGGTCAAGGTCTTGGTTTGGGTGGTGAATGGTCTGGTGCTGTTCTTCTTGCAACTGAAAATGCACCTGAAGGTAAACGAGCTTGGTATGGCATGTTCCCTCAACTCGGTGCACCCATCGGCTTCATTCTCGCTACAGGTTCATTCTTGACCCTTGGTGCATTTATGTCTGAAGCAGATTTCATGCAATGGGGCTGGCGTATTCCATTTATTGCCAGTGCAGCATTGGTGATTGTCGGTTTATGGATTCGTTTGAAATTACATGAAACACCAGCATTCCAAAAAGTTTTAGACAAGCAAAAAGAAGTGAACATTCCTTTTAAAGAAGTGATTACCAAGCACTCTGGCATGTTATTCCTTGGCACAATTGCTGCCGTGTGTACCTTTGTGGTGTTCTATTTAACAACTGTATTTGCACTGAACTGGGGTACAACAAAACTCGGTTATAGCCGTACAGAATTCTTAGAATTACAATTGGTTGCGACACTATGTTTCGCTGCATTTATTCCACTTTCAGCAGTATTTGCAGAGAAGTTTGGTCGTAAAGCTACTTCGATTGGTGTTTGTGTAGCCTGTGCATTATTCGGTTTAGTATTCTCATCAATGCTTGAATCTGGTAGCACTCTAGTTGTGTTCTTATTCCTTTGTGTAGGTTTAGGGCTAATGGGAATGACTTATGGTCCAATCGGAACGGTATTGTCTGAAATTTTCCCAACCTCTGTACGTTATACTGGTTCAGCTTTGACCTTTAACTTAGCAGGGATTTTAGGCGCATCGTTTGCACCTTTGATCGCAACAAAACTTGCAACAACTTATGGTTTACATGCAGTAGGTTATTATCTAACTGCGGCATCTATTCTTTCACTTTTAGCTTTCTTGGCGATTCGTGAAACAAAACATGATGATGTAAATAACCAAGTTTGATTCTGTTTTTACTGAAAATAGAATGACGAAAGCCTGCAAATGTGCAGTAATGCCAGTCAGTTAAGGATTTTTTTAAATCCTCCCTAACCCTCCTTCTCCAAAGGAGGGAGCTTTTCAATACTAAAAACTATTTTAGTTCCAAGGAGTTCCCCTCTTTGTCAAAGAGGGGTTAGGGGAGATTTTAGGAATCTATCCAATAATTTTTCTTAACTGATTAGCATTAGCTAGTTGCAGGCTTTTTTGTATTTATAAATATTGTTAAAACTCAGGCTCACTCACAATTTCAATCAACTCATTTGAAAATGGTTGCATAAAAGACAAATAACTCGCATGTAAAGCCATACGATTTAAATCGGTTTTAAACGGCTCAGGATGATATAACTTATCTCGCATAATCGGATGACCAATATATTGCATATGAACACGTAACTGATGCGAACGCCCTGTGATTGGAGTTAATAACACACGACTCACATCTTTTTCACTATCATAACCAATGCATTCAAATAAAGTCTGAGCAGGCTTACCCAATTCAAAATGTACAATTTGACGTGGACGATTTTCCCAATCGGTAATGAGCGGAACTTCAACACTGCCATTGCTGTTGATTTTCCCTTGCACCAAAGCAATATAATTTTTTTTAATGATTCTCGCCTGAAACATCTTACTGGCAGCCACTTCTGCATCACGATGTTTAGCGAATAAGAGAATTCCCGACGTAGCCATATCCAAACGATGCGTGATTTTCGCATTAGGAAATAGGTCTAATACTCGAAAATAAGCACTGTCATGATGTTCAGCTAAACGCCCTGGTACTGAAAGCAATCCTGCAGGCTTGTTGATCGCAACAAAATCTGCATCTTCAAAAATAATATCAAGTGGATCTAAAGGCGGCTGATAAATAAAGCCATCATCAATGGGCATGTGAAAGGAATACTAGGAAAGAATTGCCGAAAAATAACAACTGAGCTAGTGACTGTCAAGCGAGTAAGAATCAGAGATTTTAAATCGTGAAGTCCTCTCTCCCTTTGCAGGAGAGAGTTAGATAGCCAATATTTTGAATCAATATCAAGCTTGAATATTCAAAACTAATTGACGTTTTTTCACCTGCTGTCCGACTTGTCCAATGATCTCTTCTACCACACCATCCACATCAGACTTAATCTGTTGTTGAATTTTCATTGCTTCCAAAATGAGTAGTGTCTGACCTTTGGTGACCGTATCGCCAGCATTGACGAGAATATTGATAATTGCACCATCCATCGGCGCACGAATCTTACCATCCCCTGCAACATCTGAAGTTTCAGGTGGCGCATAAGTTGCATTCTCAATCGCAATATTGCCATTCACCGCATCTAAAAACAGATTATTTCTATCTAAAACATAATCAATTGAACGGCGCACACCATTTACATCGTAAACCAGTTTCTGTGCTGTTTGCTCAAGAATTTGTATTGCAGAAGTCTGCCCACAAATATCCACTTCAACTTGATTTTGATCACGTTTCACAGAAACCTGTAATTGCTGTTCATCGTGTTTCAATTTTAAAGGTAGTGATAATGCAATCCCTGTATTCCAACTGCTTTGGCTTGAAGCATTGGTAAATAGAGCTGCTGCAATCGCTAAATGTTCCAAGCCCAAAGTCTGTTTATGTAGGCTGACGTCATCTTGGAAATGCTCTTGGATAAATGCCGTGTTGGTATCACCTTTGACAATAATTGGATGTCTTAATAAATTGACCAAAAATTGCTTATTGCTGTTCACGCCTAACAACACACAATCATCCACTGCACGTGCCAATAAACGAATCGCATCCTGACGCGTCTTGCCATAAGCAATGACCTTTGCCACCATCGGATCATAGAATGGACTAATTTCATCCTCTGTTAATAAACCATGATCAATCCGTACATTTGGTAATTCTGCGGGTAACCAACGTTGAACCTGCCCTGTTTGTGGCAAGAAATCTAAACGTGGGTCTTCGGCATATAAACGCACTTCAATCGCATGACCTGTTAACGTCAATTCAGACTGTTGTAATGGCAAAGTTTCACCATTAGCGATTCGCAGTTGCCATTCAACCAAGTCTAAACCTGTAATTAACTCTGTCACAGGATGCTCTACTTGCAAACGTGTATTCATTTCTAAGAAATAAAATTCACCTGATGTATCTAATAAAAACTCGACTGTGCCTGCACCGACATAGTCACAAGAACGTGCAGCGGCAACTGCTGCCTCACCCATTTGTTGACGTAAAGTCTCTGTCATCACAGGACATGGGGCTTCTTCAACGACTTTTTGATGACGACGTTGAATCGAACAATCACGTTCAAATAGATAGACATAATTACCATGCGTATCGCCAAAAATTTGAATTTCCACATGACGCGGTGCAATTACGGCTTTTTCTAAAATCAACTCGCCTGAACCAAAGGCATTTTCAGCTTCAGAACGTGCCGTTTTCAATGATTCGACAATATCGGCAGCGCTGTGCACCAAACGCATGCCTCGTCCACCACCACCCGCCGATGCTTTGACCATAAGCGGATAACCAATTTGATTGGCTTGTTGTTCTAAATGGGCAATATCTTGTTGGTCGCCCTCATAGCCAGGCACACAGGGTACACCTGCTTGAATCATGGCAATTTTAGATAGGCGTTTACTACCCATCAATTCGATTGCAGGCGCAGGTGGTCCAATAAAGGTGATGCCATTTTCAGCACAGGCTGCCGCAAAATCAGTATTTTCTGAAAGAAAACCATAGCCAGGATGTACTGCATCAGCCCCTGTTTTTTTACAGGCTTCGATAATATTTTGAATCGACAGATAGGATTCTGAAACTTTGGATGCGCCGATATAGACGGCTTCATCTGCAACTTTTACATGGCGTGCATTGCGATCTGCATCGGAATATACAGCAACTGTTGCATAACCCATTGCTTTTGCTGTTTTCATGACGCGAACAGCAATTTCACCACGATTCGCCACCAATACTTTTGAAAATTTCATATTTTCACCATGACATGAATTCCCTCCTAAAACAGCTTTTCATCAAATCGAATAGCAATTTTCATCCATTGATTCAAGTCTGATTCGACAAGTCCCCCTTTGTAAAAGGGGGATTTAGGGGGATTTCATTACTCCGTTAAGGCTATCTTTTAAATTATTTTATTGAATATCAAAACTAATCAATCACCATCAAACCAATTTGGATTGCGTTTTTGAATAAATGCCATCGTGCCTTCCATGCCTTCATCACCACCCACCGCATTGGCAAACTGTTGTGCAGCATCATCCAATAAACTATTCAACGGTTCATTTAAAGTTCGATGTAACAATGCTTTGGTGACACGAGAGGCTTGAGGTGCAGTACGTTTAATTTGCTGAATCGTTTCAGACAATAAAGCCTCTAAACCCTGTTGACTCTCGACCACTTCATGCACGACACCAACTTTTAATGCCGTTTGTCCGTCAAATCGAGTACCTAATAAAGCCAAACGACGTGCTTGGGTTAAGCCAATTCGTTTCACTACAAAGGGTGCAATTTGTGCAGGGATTACCCCTAGACCTGTTTCAGGTAAACCAAATTTTGCATCTGCTAAACTGATGGCAATATCAGATACACATGCCAAACCAAAACCGCCACCGAGAACAGCACCTTCGAGAATTGCCACCACAGTTTGTGGTGCTTGATCAACTTGCTGAATCATGTGTCCAAATTGACGATTAAAATCGACATAAGGCTGATTTGAACCCGCAGTCGCAGCTTCGCCACGCAGTTGTGCCATATCTTTAATGTCACCGCCTGCGCAGAAATGCCCACCTTGACCACGCAGGATCACCGCACGAATCGACAAATCATTTTCAATCGCTTTAAACACCTGTTGAATGGCTTTAACCATATTCAAACTCATGGCATTACGACTTTCAGGGCGATTCAACCATAGGGTTAAAATACTGCCATCTTGTTCCAATTGAATACTGTCATCAAATTGTTGGGCGCTCAGAGAAGCTGAAAGTGTCATATTCATTCTCCCAATTTATTTATATTCAGTTACTTACGTTTTGATGGAAGAATGTCCATCAATTTACAAATAATGCCGAGCATGATTTCATCCGCACCACCGCCAATTGAGCCAAGACGACCATCACGATACAGTTGCGATGCAGGGTTATCCCACATAAAACCATTACCGCCCCAAAACTGTAAGCAACTGTCCGCAACTTCACGGGTCAAACGACCTGCTTTGAGTTTTGCCATAGATGCAATTTCAGTCGCATTGCCACCTTCCAAATGAATTTGGCATGCACGATAGGTCAAGGCACGTAAAGCTTCCACTTCAGTCATCATTTCAGCAAAACGGAAATGTACATATTGGTTGTTAATCAATGGCTGTCCAAAGGTTGTGCGCTCTTTGGTATATTCAATGGTTTGTTTAATCACATGCTCTAAACCACCAATCGCATTGGCAGCCGCCCACATGCGTTCCTCTTGGAACTGCATCATTTGCATCATAAAGCCCATGCCTTCCGCACCGACGAGGTTGCGTTGTGGTACACGGACATTGTCAAAATACACTTGAGCGGTTGTGGTTGAACGCATGCCGAGTTTATTCAACGGCTCTGAAAAACTAATTCCTGCTGCTTTTGCAGGGACAATGATCATGGATTTATTGACATGCGGTTTATCATCAGAGGTATTGGCAAGTAAGCAGAAAAAATCTGCTTGCAGTGAATTAGTAATCCACATTTTGCTGCCATTGATAATGTAATCATCACCGTCTTTTTTAGCCGTGGTTTTGATTGCCGCCACATCTGAACCTGCATGAACTTCTGAAACGGCAATTGACGCAACATATTCACCCGCAATCGCAGGGGTTAAAAATTCATCACGTAATTCTTTACTGCCAAAACGTGCCAATGCAGGTGTTGCCATATCGGTTTGCACACCAATCGCAAGCGGGACACCACCACAAGCTGCTCGCCCTAATTCTTCTGCAACAACAAGGTTATAGGAATAATCTAAACCTAAGCCCCCATTTTCCTCAGGTTTACAAATGCCGAGTAAACCTAAATCTGACATTTTCTTAAAAACATCATGAATCGGAAAACGCCCCTCCGCTTCCCACGTTGGAATAAATGGATTTAACTCAGTTTCAACAAACTGACGTGTGGTACGGCGTAATGCTTCATGCTCTGCGGTAAATTTCATTGCGTTGTCCTTTTTATTTCCTAATTTTTTCATTGTTTGTTGATATTTTTAATTTCCTAAACCTTCTTTTAAGAACCCCTCATCCCAACCTTCTCCCTTAGGGAGAAGGAGTTCCCTCTCCTCTCAGGAGAGGGTTAGGGAGAGGTGCTTTTATTAAAACCTATAACCTCGACACCCCAAATCGAATTGGATTCGGTTCACGATATTCAGCTTCATAAATAGTTTCCAATAAGAAGATCAAAACCTTACGTGTATCTCGAGGGTCAATGATTCCATCATCATGCAACATGGCTGTGTTGAATAAAGCAGTGGATTGCTGTTCGAGTTTGGCTGCTGTACTTTGTTCTAAGAAATCCAACATTTGCTCATTCGGTTCCATTCCCGAAGCTTTTTGTTTTCCTTCCGCAACGATACGTAAAACTTTGCCTGCTTGCGCTGAACCCATCACGGCGACATGCGAATTTGGCCATGCGAAAATAAATTGTGGTGATAATGGACGCCCACACATTGCATAGTTGCCTGCCCCATACGACCCTGCGACGACAATTGAAATTTTCGGCACAGTGGTATTGGCAACGGCTTGAATCAACTTAGAACCATGTTTGATAATACCGTTCTGTTCAGCATCTGTTCCCACCATAAAACCTGTGGTGTTATGTAAGAATAATAATGGGCGTTTGGTCTGCTCACACAGGTGAATAAATTGCGCGGCTTTAGTTGCACCTTGCGGCGTGATTGGGCCATTATTGGTAATGATCCCGATATGTAAGCCGCCAATTTTCGCCCAACCACATACGGTTAAAGCATCATATTCAGACTTCACCTCAAAAAACTCAGAATCATCGACAATACGTGCAATGACGTCTTTCATATCAAAAGGTTGTTTTGGACTTGCAGGAATAATACCCAACAATTCTTCAGCGGAATAACGTGGTTCTTTATATTCAAGATTGGGCTTTTTGGTCTGCTCTTTCCAATTCAAATGCTCAAAAACTTCACGTGCAATACGAATGCCATCGGCATCATTTTCAGCGAGAAACTCAGCTGTACCTGCCACTTGTGCATGCATTTCTGCACCGCCCAATTCTTCCGCTGTCGCCACTTCACCTGTCGCAGCCAAAAGTAATGGAGGACCTGCCAAGAGCATTTCAGTTTGTTTTCGCACTGCGATTACATAGTCTGACAAGCCGGGTTGATAAGCACCGCCTGCTGTTGCATTGCCATGTACCACAGACACTTGTGGTAAGCCTGCCGCAGACATACGTGCCTGATTGGCAAAGGTCATTCCACCTGCAGTAAAAACTTCGGCTGCATAATTTAAATTGGCTCCACCACTTTCGGTCAATGTCAGCATCGGTAATTTTTGTTCAAAGGCAATTTGCTGAATACGAAGCGTTTTCTGTACACCCATTGGCGACATAGTTCCACCTTTAATTGCACTATTACTCGCGGAAACTAAACAGCGGACACCACTGACAAAACCAATCCCTGAAATAATGCCACCGCCTGCATCTGAGCCATCTTTATCATCATGCATGCCATAGCCCACCAAACCGCATAACTCTACAAATGGCGAATCAACATCTAAAGCCAAACGAACACGTTCATGCGGTAGAATTTTACCTTTCTTATCGAACTTCGGCTTAGCCGCATAAGACTTTTCAATGCTCTTATTTTGCACAGCACGAATTTCAGCAATCTGTGCAAGCAATGCTTCTTTATTCTGATTAAATTGCTCACTACCCACAGCAATTTCGGATTGGAGAATGCTCATTTCTTTTCGTCCCTTTTTTTAATCCTTATTTTTCATCTTGCATTTGAATAAACTCTTATTCTGCTTTATCCATTTGATCCTTAAGCACATCTGGAATAAAAGCGCGATGGAATCCATTAAAAGAAACACTATTGGTCGCATCAGCAAGCGGATACATACGTGTGCCTAGCGATGCAGCACCATCAATACGAATCGTCATTCCTGAAATAAAACCCGCAGCTTCTGACAGTAAATAGACAATTGCCGATGAAATTTCTGACTCCGTACCCATACGTTTGAGCGGAACATTACCTGCCAAACTTGGAATAATAAATTTGGCAAAATCACCCGTGTAATTATCCATGCCTGAGGAAATAATCCATCCTGGTGCAACACAATTTACTCGAACACCTGAGCGCCCCCATTCCACCGCAGCCGTTTTGGTCAGGTTATCCACACCTGAACGTGCCGCGCCTGAATGTCCCATGCCTGGCATTCCGCCCCACATATCGGCTGCCATATTGACGATGCTACCGCCATTTTTCGCCATCCATTGGTTATAGGCTTCTTTCATCAGATAGAAAGTTGAATGCAAGTTATTACGAATCACAGCATCAAAACCATTGGCTGAAATACTTTCCAAATTTGATGGAAATTGACCACCTGCGTTATTCACCAAACCATCCAACTTGCCAAATTTTTCAATCACTTCGGCAATCATATCTTTGACTTGTTGTTCTTCACGGTTATCACAGACAATGAAATGAACTTTGCCACCATCTTCTTGGATTTCTTTGCTGACATTTTCAAGCTTTTCAATTTTGCGCCCTGTGATCACCACTTGAGCGCCCAATGCTGCCAATTCGTGTGCCGTGCAACGACCTATTCCTGAGCCACCACCAGTCACGATAATCACTTTGTCTTGAAAAACATCTGATCTAAATATTGAGTGATATTGCATTTTTTATTTCCAATTTTGTGTTCTATAAATTCCCTCTCCTCTCAGGAGAGGGTTAGGGAGAGGTATTTTTAAATAAAAATAATTCCCCTAAATCCCCCTTTAAAAAGGGGGACTTTCATTTTCCTTATTTCAGTGACCCAATAACCCTTTCGGCACTCTCACCCTCATATCCAACAACTGCTGTGCAAAAGCCTTACCTTGTGGATCAATGCGTAAACTTGCAATTCCACCACCGCCCAAAGCATTTTCAAGCATGAAATTCAGTGCATTAAAGCCTTCAATTTCATAACGAATCACCTTGCTTGTTTCAGGATTCAAAACATGTTGCATATACTTCGCGACATTTTCTTCCGTCAAATTGGCGCGAATCCACGGTAAATATTCAGCTTTACGTGCAATCACACCGATATTGCTGTGATTGCCTTTATCACCGCTTCTCGCATGAGCAATTTCAACCAAAGCCACTTCGACTTCATCTCCTTTGAATTGAGCAACATCACCTACAGCAAGTTGGGTAAATGATTGGTCTGCTGTACCTTGAGGAATCTCGACTTTTTGACGCTGACCATTGATATCAATTTCAACATTCAACTTTGATTTATCAACAAGGAAAGAGAAAAGTTTAATCACAGGTGAAGCTTTTGGACGACCACCGACAATACCTGCCAATGCAGGCGCCATCCCTGTAGAAGCTTGCGCAATTTCCGAGGCAAAAAACATACACGCTTCTTTAAACATGTGTTTCACTGCAATCTTCACCACGACTTCACGGCTATCTGTATGCTTTGCATGTGCACCATAAGTACTTTCAATCCCAAGAATTTCAACCGATTTTTCTTGAAATGGTGGCACTGAGCGCAGTGCTAAAACTCGTTCACATTTATTTAAAATGGCATCTGCAATGACTTGGGCTTTTTCAGGTGCTTCACGTCCTGCGATCAGGAAACTCACCAATACACGATAACCATCAGGATAAGTGGCACTG
Source organism: Acinetobacter sp. WCHAc060033 (assembly GCF_004209125.1). Classification (NCBI taxonomy): domain Bacteria; kingdom Pseudomonadati; phylum Pseudomonadota; class Gammaproteobacteria; order Moraxellales; family Moraxellaceae; genus Acinetobacter; species Acinetobacter sp. WCHAc060033. The sequence goes on from NZ_SGSW01000044.1 coordinate 17,408, forward strand.
ACTTTGTATTGTTGTGTAGGCGCACGACCTTTTGCACCTGTCACCGAAACTCGATCTTCACCGACTTGTTCTAATTTGACTTGGCTAAAATCAGCTGTTACATCAGGCAGTAAATAGGCTTGCGGATTGCCAATTTCATAAACAATTTGTTCAGCGACTGTACCCATAGACACCAAACCACCTGTACCACTCGGTTTGGTCACCACAAATGAAGCATCTGCTTTCACTTCGACAATTGGAAAGCCCATATTGTCAAAACCGTTAACCAAGCGCCAATCTGTAAAATTTCCACCCGTACATTGCGCGCCACATTCGATGATATGCCCTGCCAATGAACCTTGCGATAATTTATCGTAATCATCCAAAGCCCATTGATACTCATGTAGTAAAGGTGCAAGTACCACAGCGGAATCCACCACACGACCTGTGATGACAATATCTGCACCTTGATCCAAAGCATCTCGAATTGGAATTGCTCCTAAATAAGCATTACAACTGGCTAAATGACTTGGTAAATCCTCGCCATTAAACATTTCTTTAATATTTTGATTTTTTAATTCAGCTTGGTTGGGCATCAGGTCATCACCCAATACCACAGCCACTTTGAGATCTAAACCTTGTGTTTCAATGACTTTTTGTAAAGCATCACGACATGCCAATGGATTCACCCCACCTGCATTGCTGATCACTTTAATTTTTTTATCACTGATTTTTTTGAGCAATGGCGTCATCACACGGCTGACAAAATCGAGTGCATAACCATGTTCGGGATTTGTCATCATGGCTTTTGCCATAATCGACATGGTAATTTCAGACAGATAATCAAAAACCAAATAATTAATGTCAGACAAATGTACGAGCTGAAACGCTGCGGTATTGGTGTCGCCCCAAAAGCCTGAAGCACACCCAATTTTGACTATACGCTGATCTTCCATTGTTATACCTCATTCGTCCCGAACTTGTTTTCATTGTTGTGCATAAAATTTATACGTTAATCTACCAAGCAAGCGCTTGGTTTGTAAAGTGCAAAATGCTATGCTGAATTGGCAAATCTGTTAATTTTCATGTCAAATGCTCTTCTACCAAGGATGACAACCCACGATGATTGCGACTTCAATCACTGAAATTGAACCTATTGCTTGTTTTGATGACAGCGCGCGTGGTCGTTTGTTGTTGGGTGCTGCTTATTTGTTTCATAAGCAAGGTTATGCCAAAACTACGGTGAGAGAACTTGCAAATTTTATTGGAATTCAATCAGGTAGCTTGTTTCATCATTTCAAAAGTAAAGATGATATTTTGGCAAATGTAATGCATGAAACCATTATTTATAACCATGCACGTTTGCTCGATGCGATCCATCAAGGCAATCATCCTGAGCAACAATTAAAAAATTTGATTAAAGCAGAATTAGTGTCGATCACAGGCGATACGGGTTCTGCAATGGCTGTTTTGGTCTATGAATGGTTTGCACTTTCAAAAGAACGTCAGGATGAATTACTCAAGTTACGTAATGATTATGAAAATATTTGGCTCAATGTGATAGAAGAATTAAAAGTGTTGGGCAAAATTCAACATGATGCTTTTATTTGGCGTAGATTGCTTGGTGGTGCAATTGCATGGACTGTGACGTGGTATAGACCTGATGGCAAAATTTCTTTGGATGAATTGACTGAACATGTTTTGGATATGGCGTTAAAATGAATATTGTCTACTTAAGAAAACCAAAAAAATCAGACTTAAAAGAAATTGAATTGGCATATAGAAATAGCCAAGCACTACATCAACCTTGGACGTTTCCACCCACTGATTTTCAAAGTTATTTACAACAAGAAGGTCGATATTTTCTCTGCTTAAGTAAAACTCATAAAATTATTGGAACATTCAATATCTCTAATATTGTCCGTGGTTATTTTCATTCAGCCTATTTAGGTTATGAAATTTTTCATCCCTATCAAGGAAATGGCTATATGAAATTAGGCTTAAAATTATTATTGAATGAAGCCTTTCAAGTGATCAATTTGCATCGTTTAGAAGCCAATATACAACCTGAAAATATTGCATCAATTCGTCTTGTTGCAGGTGCAGGTTTTATCAAAGAAGGTTTTTCTAGACAGTATTTAAGAATTGGAGGTAAAGATTGGAAAGATCATGAACGATGGGCGATTATTAATGAGGGTTGGGAAGAAACATAATGCTAATCAATCTAATCGTTTTAAAAGTTAAAAACATCGAACGAACTCGCCAATTTTATAGTCAGTTTGGATTGGTTTTCAAATCAGAACAACATGGAAATGGTCCTGAACATTATTCATGTAATCTCAATGGATTAATCTTTGAAATCTACCCTGCTTTGGATGATCTAAGCAATTTAACACAAAACATAAGATTAGGTTTTTGCGTTGAAAACCTGTCTCAACTTTTTGAAAATATCACAGATATAGAAAAAATTATTTCCCCACCACAAAACACGCCTTTTGGATTTAGAGCTGTGATTAAAAAATCATGATGGGCATGTGATTGAACTTACTGAAAAACAAAATCATTGATTATTTTAATTAAACCCAATTTTCTAATTTTAATCCGTCAATACGTTTAAATTCTTTTATATTATTTGTCACCAAAACAGTGTCTAAAGCTAAGGCATGAGCCGCGATCAACATATCCAAACTACCAATCGTTTGACCTTTAGACTGTAAAGACTGTCTTAATTTTGCATAATGCCAAATTGCATTTTCATCATAAGCTAAAATATCTAATGGCGCTAAAAACTTGTCCAAAGCATTTTTATTACGTACAGAACCCGATTTTTCCACACCAAAAGCGAGTTCAGATGCGCTAATACTTGAAATAGCCACCTGACCTAGCTGATATTGTTTAAATTTTTCAAATACATGCTGTGGTTTATGATTGATAATATAAATACAGATATTGGTATCAAGCAAATAAATCAAAGGAATTCCTCACGGCATTGATCACCTTGATCTTCTCTTTCCAACTGAAAATCACTTTCAAACTCAGTCAGCGCTTCTTGCATGATTTCCCAAGGGTTTTCTATAGGTAATAGTAAAACTCCATTACCAAAATGTTTCACCACAACCTCCTTACCGTCAAAACGAAAAGCTTTAGGTAAACGAACAGTTTGACTACGTCCTGATTGAAAAATTTTTGCAACTTCCATAAGGACTCCTTAAATGATAGTAACCATTGATGATGATCATTGAAAACATCATAACATGGTTACTATTTACACAAAGGAATCTAATGTAATATTTTTATTCACAAACTTAAAATGAGGTCAATAAATCAAAACCCTAATTGCTTACTAATCAGATCTTTCATAATTTCCTCTGCACCACCACCAATCATATTGACCTTCACTTCACGATAAATACGCTCAGACTTAGTCCCTCGCATAAAGCCCATGCCACCGAGTGTTTGCACAGCAGCATCCGCACAGAACTGCATGGTTTGTGTTGCGACATTCTTCGACATACAAATTTGTGCAATCAAATCACTGCCCTGCAATTCAGCTTTACCCATACGATAAGCCGTATCTTCCAACAAGGCACGCGTTGTAGTTAATCGTGTCGCCATATCCACCAATTTATGACGTACCACTTGATGATCAACCAAACGTTTCCCAAAAGTTTTGCGTTCTTTTGACCATTCTAAAGCCTCTTGATAACACACTAATGCATAACCATACGCCATCGAAGCCAACCAAAAACGTTCCATATTGAAGTTTTTCATGATGACTTTAAAACCCGCATTTTCCTCACCCAAAAGATTTTCAGCAGGCACTTTCACCTGATCAAAATGCAAATGCGCTGTGTCCGATGCCCACCAGCCCATTTTCTTTAAAGGTGATTTAGCAATACCATCACTATGTGCATCGACCAATAACATCGAAATACCATTTGCACCTTTTATTTCAGGATGAGTACGTACAGCAACCGTGTAATAATCCGCGCGCATTCCCGAAGTAATAAAGGTTTTCTCACCACTAACAATGTAAAAATCACCCTCACGAATGGCTTTAGTTTGCAATGCTGCGACATCTGAGCCACCACTCGGTTCAGTGATCGCCAAAGCCGAAATTTTCTCGCCTGAAATAATTTGTGGCATGACTTTGTCACGAATATGTGGTTGTGCAAAATGATGAATCGGTGGAGTACCAATGGTATGAATCATGAGTGAAATATGCACACCTCCTGAACCCGCTTTTGCCGTTTCTACCGCAGCGAGGAATACATGAAATGCATCTGCATCTGAAATACCACCATGCTCATCATCAAAACCTAAACCCAATAAACCAATTTCAGCCGCTTTTTGGTAAAGCTCGCGTGGAAAGGTTTCTGCTTCATCCCATTCATTCACATAAGGTGAAATTTCTTTTTCCACAAACTTTTTAACACTGTCTGCAAAAGCGCGATGTTCTGCAGTGTAGTAAATTGGGTTATTTAAATGATCCATATTTATTCCCTGTGTTCTTTCCATATTTTTGTTTTACGTCTTAGCTCTATAAAAAATCAATTTTTAACGCATAAGTTGAATTATAACCAATAGATTTCGTGCGAAAGTTAGTTTCAGCAAGATCTGAATTAATATTGAATGTTCCCTCTCCTTTCAGGAGAGGGTTAGGGAGAGGTTTTCTATTTACTCCCCTCATCCTCTTGCGGAGTTATCTCCTCATCCCTGAGGGAGAAGGGACTTTCTATTTGAATTCCCCTATCAATTACTAATCATTTTCAACTACTTTAGGAGTCTATTGAAAATACGTGATTTTAAATAAAATCAATACCCCAACTGACGACTCGCAAGGTCTTTCATAATTTCCTCAGCACCACCACCAATCATATTCACTTTTACATCACGATAAATACGTTCAGACTTAGTTCCTCGCATAAACCCCATACCACCAAGGGGTTGTACCGCTGCATCAGCACAAAATTGCATCGTTTGCGTAGCGACATTTTTTAACATACAAATCTGTGCAATCAACTCATTGCCCTGCAACTCAGGTTTGCCCAAACGATAAGCCGTATCCTCAAGTAGCGCCAAAGTTGTGGTTAAACGAGTCGCCATATCCACCAACTTATGACGAACCACTTGATGATCGACCAAACGTTTACCGAAAGTTTTACGCTCTTTTGCCCATTCCAAAGCCTCTTCATAACACGTCAATGCAAAACCATAACTACTTGCTGCAAGGAAAAAACGCTCCATGTTGAAATTATTCATAATCACAAGAAAACCCATATTTTCCGCACCCAAAAGATTCTTTGCAGGTACTCGGACATTGTCAAAATGTAAATGGGCAGTATCTGATGCCCACCATCCCATCTTATCGAGTTTAGATTTGGTGATACCCTGACTATATGCATCCACAAGAATCATGGAAATGCCATTGGGACCTTTGGCTTCAGGATCAGTACGCACTGCAACCGTATAATAATCTGCACGTATCCCCGAGGTAATAAAGGTCTTTTCACCACTCAAAATATAATCATCACCATCACGGACTGCCGAAGTTTTTAAAGCAGCTACATCCGAACCACCACTTGGCTCAGTAATCGCCAATGCCGAAATTTTTTCACCTGCCAAAATTTGTGTGAGTACACTTTCCTTAATTTCAGGCGAGGCAAAATGATTGATTGGTGGTGCACCAATCGAATGTGAAAGTAAAGATGCACATAAGCCACCTGAACCTGTTTTGGCGAGTTCTATTGAGGACAATAAAACGTGAAAAGCATCCGTTCCTGCGATCCCACCATAATTTTCATCAAAACCAATCCCCAATAATCCAATATCAGCGGCTTGTTTATAGAGTTCGCGAGGAAAAGTTTCAGCTTCTTCCCATTCATTGACATAAGGTAAAAGCTCTTTTTGAACGAACTTACGAACTGAATCTGCGAATGCAAAGTGCTGATCTGTATAGTAAATTGGATTAGGCTTCATTGTTCTCAGCATCCTGCTTTATTTTATAGTGAACTCATACTGACAGATTTTGATGAATTTGAAGTTGCATAAATGTTCATTTATTCGAAAAAATATGACAATTTAGCTCAATATTTTTTATTAATTTCAGATTCATTCTGAAAAATCCGTTACACTGTCCCCAACTCTATTTTTGAATTTAGCTTTCTAAATAATGGCAACATTAAATCAATTTTTATCACGCTTCAGTACTGCAACCATTCAACGTAGCGTTAGCTACGTCAAAAAAATTGATTTAAAATCATTAGAAATCTATCCTGACCGCGATAATCTTGTGATTGAAGCACAAGTTCAAGGCACGGATTACTACGAAACAGCCGTTATTTTCAATCCACTCAAAAATAAAATTGTCGATACGGATTGTAGCTGCCCTGTTGGAATCGATTGCAAACATGCTGCAGCACTGGCACGTTATTTTTATGATCATCAAGGGGTTAATCCTTCTGCACCTCAAACCATTCACAATACGGATCAAACTCAAGCCACCAAAAGTAATCCAAAACTTGGGACTGCAAAGTTATGGCTAGAACAATTTAAAGTACAATTACAGCAAATTAAACATGCTGAAGCTCATCAACAACATCAACTGATTTATATATTTCAACCTAAAAATGGCTCGACCAAATTACAACTAAGTGTGTTCAAAACACGACGTAATAAAGATGGTAAGGTTCGCGACACGACCCTATATACCAGCTATGACAATGTCTTGAATGAAAAATTAAAAGTTTCAAAACAAGAAAAGAAACTGTTTAGTTCTCTTTACTTCTTTGCCAAGCAAAATTTTAATAATGCACATTTTTATCCGATGTCATGGGATATATCAGGCATTTATCAGGATCATTTAAAAACTGCGATTCAAACGGGTGAAGTTTACTGCTTAGACATTATCCGACCAGCATTAACATGGTCAGAAGAAACCTATCGAATCGAATTCAATTGGCAATCACGTCCTGATGAAAAAACTGAAAAATTAAAAGCACAGTTTTTTGATCAAGATGATTTTGAAATTTCGACTGAACATGCAAAGCAAATTTATATTGTTCATTCGCAACCACCAAGCTATTTAGATATTTCAAAAAATCAAATTGGCGCACTTGATTCAACATATTCAAGTGAAATGATTGATGAACTCATAAACATGCCACAAATGCCAGTTGAATTATTGGCAGAATTTGAGCAAGTCATTCAGCCTTATCCTGTTTTTGAAAACCTACCTCAAGCTCAATTTGCGCAAAATATCGAAACCTTATCAGGTAAACCAACACCGATTTTACGTTTCGGTACCTATCCACAATATGATCGCTTAGGTCATATGCATCATTATGCAATTGCTGAAATTGAGTTTGAATATCCTGCGGGGCGAATTAAAGCGGGCTTTATTGAAGACAATTTTATTACCAATGTGAATGAAAAAACCATTAAACAACAACGTGATTTAAATGCTGAAAAATCACATATTGATGCCTTAATGCGTTCGGTCAAATCATCGCAATGGATCAATAAAATACCTAAAAGTAAGCGCCCAGCATTTGATGATATTACTGAAAATTCAATTATCTGTGCAGACCCGAATGCATGGATCAGCCAACTTCTTCCAGAAAATCAAATTGAATTGCTTGGATGGAAAGTTGAACATACCAAAGATAGCCTATTTAATCTTAAATCAACGCAAAATATGCAATTGGCATTGACTGAATCTGAACAAAAACAAGATTGGTTTAATGTCGGTGCAACCATTCAAGATATGAATGGCAACACCTATAACTTAATCGACCTACTCGGTTATGCAGTAGAACATAATCCTCATCTTTTAGAAGATGATTATATTGATGAATTGAATGAAGATGGTTTTATTGTCGTCTACTTCGATGCAACAGAGAGCCAACTTGCGCTTAAAGTGAAAGACATCAAACCAATTTTGGTTTATCTAAAAGAAATTTTACGCCATCCTGAATCTGCTTCTTTAGATCAGTATGATGCTGCACAATTTTTAGACCTACAGCATCACTTGGGCATGCCGTGGCATACCAATGAGCGCCTACAATTATTTGTAGATAAATTGGTAAATAGCTACCAACAGCATATTCCTACACCGAAAGGTTTCCAAGGTGAATTGCGCCCTTATCAACAACAAGGCTTGGCATGGTTACAATTCCTTCGAGAAACTGAACATGGTGGTGTGCTTGCAGATGACATGGGGCTAGGTAAAACAGCTCAAACCCTTGCGCATATTCTTTTAGAAAAACAAGCGGGGCGTCTAAATAAAACACCTGCATTGATTATCGCACCGACCTCTTTGATGCATAACTGGCGTAAAGAAGCCGAGAAATTCACTCCTGAACTCAAAGTCTTAGTACTACAAGGTCATGATCGCGTAGAGCATTTCCAAGAAATTCAAGATGCAGACATTGTCCTCAGTACCTATCCGCTACTTGGGCGAGATGAAGAGTTTTTATTACCTCATCAATATCATTTATTGATTTTGGATGAAGCGCAAAATATTAAAAACCCACGAGCAAAAGCATCACAAGTGGTACGTCAGCTCAAAGCCAAACATCGTCTGTGCCTCACTGGCACACCGATGGAAAACCATTTAGGTGAGCTTTGGTCGCTGTTCCACTTTTTAATGCCAGGATTCTTATATAGTCAGGAATTATTTAATAAAAAATATCGCAATCCGATCGAAAAGCATGCCGATATTAATATTAAAAATAAACTTGTTTCACGTGTAAAACCGTTCATGCTACGTCGTTTAAAAACTGAAGTTGCCAAAGAACTTCCTGAAAAAACCACGATTGAAGTCAATATTGACATGAATGAACAGCAATCTAAATTGTATGAAGCTGTTCGTGCGACGATGCAAAAAAATATTCGTGAATTGATTCAAGCCAAAGGGTTTCATCGTAGCCAAATTCAAATCTTGAGTGCTTTATTGAAATTACGCCAAGTCTGCTGTCATCCAAGTTTATTGGATCTCGATCAAGTTAAATCACAAAATGTAGAATCAGCAAAACTAGAACAATTATTGGAAATGGTACAAGGCATGGTGGAAGAAGGTCGTAAGATTTTGATCTTCTCTCAATTCACCACCATGTTGCAATTGATTGAAAACCACTTAAAAACTTTAAAAATTAAGAGTGTTAAACTTACTGGGCAAACAAAGAAACGTGATGAAGTCATTACCGCATTCCAAAATGGTGATATTCCAGTATTCCTAATCAGCTTAAAAGCTGGTGGTGTAGGGCTGAACTTAACCGCTGCGGATACTGTTATTCATTATGATCCTTGGTGGAACCCTGCTGCTGAAGATCAAGCTTCAGATCGTGCATGGCGTATTGGGCAAGATAAACCTGTCTTTGTTTATAAATTGATTACCAATCAAAGTATTGAAGAAAAAATTCTTGCCCTGCAACATCGTAAGGCAGATTTAGCCAAGTCTATTCTCAGCATTGATCATGAAAATGAAGTAGAGCTTTCTGAAGATGATGTGATGAGTTTGTTGGATTGATGATTCAGAGCTATTTTTGAAGTAAGAACCAATTCCATTTATAAAATCAATACGAAGAAAACCCCATCAGGATGATGGGGTTTCTTTATTCTAATAAAATTTAACTTAATTTCTTATATCTATAATTTAAAATCTGATTCAAAAATTATTTTTTTCTCATTTAAATCTAAAGCTTGAATCGAACAATATCTCATACCACAAATACTACTATTATTGTTAAAAACCTCAACCAGAGAAATCTTCTCACCTAATACAAATTGTGATAATTCATTTTTAGAGTCACAGATAATTGATAATGAGTTTTCAGTATTTGAAACTAATTTACCTTTAAGAACAAAATGGGTATTTTCTGTACAAATTTTAACAACACTCTCTTTTGAGTCAAAAGTCATCATAAGATATTGGGATAGCTGGGCTTCACCTTTTAATGGTTCCTTTACTGAAGAATACACATGGATATCAGCATTTAATATAGACCAATAATTTAGATAAAAGATATTTTTTAAATTATTGTTATCAAACTCTATAACCTTATCAGCCTGAATCAAATCACAGGATATATAAGCAATCCATGGAGTTAATGGAAAAAAGGGCTTTCTTTCGAATTTTTAACGTCATTAGTAATTAACGAATTTGGAATAACCATACTTAAATCAGCATTGTTTACTTCTCTTTTTATAACTGGATTGTCTGAACTAATAAATGGGAATGTAGTATTATTATAAATAATTCGCGCATTTTGGTATGGAATTTCACCCAAATCGCAAATTGGTATTTGCTTCTTAACTATATTTTTAAATAATTTTTCATAGTAATTTCCATCACAAAACATATCACAGCTGTTAGCAATTTGATCCCAATTTTTTTGATTTTCAGTAATAAACTTATCAACCCTAATCAACTGAAGAGTCATAAAATATGATAAAAAAGACATCAGCATATTATCGATTTCTCGCGCCTCTACTTTTTTTAGATTTTTACTTTCAACACTAGACAAATAATTTTCTATAAATGGTTTTTTGGAGTCATCTTCTGGTAAATTATAATAATATGACTTTTTAAATATGTCATGATTTACACCTTTCATTCTCCATCCAGAGTCTAATTTCTTTGAATTAACATAGATGCCAGCTTCAACCTTTGGGTTTTCTTTTTTTAACTCCTCTATATCAGCAATAAAAGAGCCTAAATAACAAGCTGGAACTAAATGTTGCCCTTTCTTTTCTGCCATCATATTTCCTGATAATTTAACATTTTTCAATTTTTTCTTTTTATATATTAACTTAATCTATAGTATTAATGTAATTCAATCACAATAAGAATTTTTGGCAATTATTTCAGTCTAATTAAACATTTC